>CAIXKQ010000191.1 GCA_903920065.1 uncultured Actinomycetes bacterium | reverse complement strand
TAACCTGCACAACGTGCCCCCAATCGGACTCGAACCGATACTGGAAGGATTTTAAGTCCTCTGTCTCTGCCATTGGACTATGGGGGCCAATAGAGATGCGAAGTCTACTATGCGAAAAGTTAGTAAATACCCGCGAACTTAGCTGCTTTCTTCAGTACTGAATCGAGCATTGGCTTGGTGAGTTTGCCTGTGAAAGTGTTCTGTTGACTTGGGTGGTAACTACCAATGATTAAGTAGTCAATCTTGTTATGTGAATACTTAATCGTGGATCCATGTCCAAACTTTGTTGTTGGAATTTTATGTCCTTGCGCCTTTAGCGACTTGATTAATACCTGCCAGCCAAAGTTTCCCAGTGCGACAAAAGATCTCACTGTGGGAGCAATCAGTTGAAGTTCATTTTCAAAATAGGGTGCACAGGTGTCGCGCTCTTCAGTGGTGGGTTTATTCCCTGGTGGAGCACAGCGCACAGCCATTGAGATTCGAGTTTCTTTGAGTACCTGTCCATCATCGCGCGAAGTAGATGTAGCAATCTTTGCAATACCGATTCGGTGTAATGATCCGTAGAGCCAATCACCGGAAGAGTCACCGGTGAAGATACGCCCCGTGCGGTTAGCACCGTGGGCACCGGGTGCTAACCCAACGATGAGCATCTTGGGCTTAATTGAACCAAATCCAGTTACTGGCTTTCCCCAGTATGTCTCGTTTTCATATGACTTACGCTTTACCATTGCAACTTCTTCGCGCCACTCAACTAACCGAGGGCATTGATGGCATTTGATAATTGCCTTATCGAGTAATTCAATCGACTTATACAAGTGACCAAGCCATTCCATCGAGAATATCTGATTCAGATGCAACAAATTCTTTAGCGCCAGTTGCAAGCATGATGCGTGAAAGAACTAGTGAACCAGCACCGATTACATCAACGCGACCTGGGTGCATATATCCAAGTGCCTCGCGATCTTCTCGCTTCATAGCTAGGAACTGCTTTGAAACAGCATGAACCTTCTCGGCAGAGATTCGGGATAGGTGAATTGCATATCTGTCATAGGTACTTAGCCCCAGAGCAGCAGCTGCAACAGTAGTTGCCGTGCCAGCTACTGCAATCAAAGTCTTTGACTGCGTAATGGGAACAATCTTGGCAGCTTGGGCAATTGCCTCATCAATATCTTCGATTGCTGCAGCAATTTGGCCCGGGTCGGCATCGCCACCAGTGAAGTGGCGCTCTGTCATTCGGACGCAACCAATATTCATACTCTTTGCAAATTCCACATCTGTGGTGCCAAAGACAAACTCGGTAGAACCCCCACCAATATCAATGACAAGGAAGGGTCCATCTGTGGGCGGGAAATCTCGCGTGGCCCCTTGGAATGAAAGTGCTGCTTCTACTTCTCCAGGAATTACCTCTGGTGCAATACCAAGACGATCTTTTACGCCATCAATAAACAAGTCTCTATTGGTTGCATCGCGCGTTGCACTTGTGGCACAGAAGCGAATCTTTTCAACGCCGCGCTTCGCTATTTCAATAGCGAATTTATCTACGGCAGCTAACGTGCGAATGATTGCATCGGGATGAAATTGCCCTGTCTTATCAACGCCTTGGCCTAGGCGAACAATCTCCATCTCACGATGGATTTCGCGAAAGTTGGCACCATCAATATCGGCAATCAGTAAGCGAATTGAATTGGTACCGCAATCAATAGCGGCTACTCGCATGACAAGTGCTTCCACCACTCGGGCAGCGCTGCAAGTGCTTCATCGCCCAATGGGTTTACACCCGGTCCTGCAGAAAGTGAATGAGCAATAAGTGAGTGCAGGCATTTGACGCGATTGGGCATACCACCTGCCGAAACATTTTCTACCTCTGGAACATCTATCTGTAGCGCAGAACGAGCTGCAATGTAGTCATCGTGCGCCGCTGCATATTCACCGGCTAAGACAGCATCGGTTTCAAGTCGTGCCTGCATTTCACCCATCATGCCAGTTGTTTCAAGGGTTGAAATCGCTGCGGTAAGACGCGGGCAGGTTGCGTAGTAGAAAGTTGGAAATGGTTCACCGTTACTCAGCCGTGGTGGTGTTTCAACAACAGCGGGTTTTCCACATGGGCAGCGATAAGCAATAGCGTGTACATCACGAGGTGTGCGCCCTAACTGATTTTCAACAACAGCTAGATCTGCATCCGTTGGTCTTCGGTTTTCAATGCTCATGCTTTGCCAGCTTCAGTAATAGAAGCAATCATTCGGGTATACCAAGGTTGACCTTCCGGCAGATTGCTCACAACATCGGTCTGGGCAGGTTGGTCAGAGTTCTCGCCATCTGTTCCGGTAACAATGTATTGCCGCTCACCTGGCAGCACGAAGTGCAGTCGTTCGCGTGCTTGAGATTTAATATATTCAGGATCTTGCCAGAGCAGTAATTCTTTGCGTGCTGCATCAAGTGCTGAATTATCACTTTTTAGTTGTGATTGCAGTGCATTGATTTGTGCGCGCTGAACAAAGTAATTCTTAATTGGCGGAGCGAGGAAAAGGGCTAACATAAAAAAGATTGCTGTGACAGCAAGCAAGCGTCCAGATCCCTGGCGGCGATTGAAATTAAGATTCCGCGAACGGTAACTTTTCTTTCGCTTTGCCGAGCTAGATCTGAGCACCATCTTTTGTGATTAGCCTTTGAAGCGTGGGAATGCTTGGCGGCCGGCATAGACCGCACCATCAGATAGTTCCTCTTCAATGCGAAGAAGTTGGTTGTATTTAGCAACGCGCTCTGTGCGAGACGGTGCACCAGTCTTGATTTGTCCGCAGTTTGTGGCAACAGCCAAATCAGCAATTGTGGTGTCTTCAGTTTCACCTGAGCGGTGAGACATCATGCTGCGATAGTTAGCGCGATGAGCCAGATCTACCGCATCCAAAGTTTCAGTAAGAGTTCCAATCTGATTTACCTTAACTAGCAGGGCGTTAGCGGTATCAGTATCAATTCCCTTGGCCAGACGCACAGGGTTGGTAACAAATAGGTCATCTCCCACAATCTGAATCTTTGAGCCAAGTGATGTTGTCATTGACTTCCAGCCTGCCCAATCTTCTTCATCTAGTGGATCTTCAATAGAAACAATTGGATATGCGCTCACAAGCTCTGCGTAGTAAGCAATCATTTCATCGGATGTGCGAAGTGAGCCTTCGAACTTGTACTTACCGTTCTCGTGGAACTCAGTTGCAGCCACATCCATAGCCAGTGCAATCTCTTTACCTGGCTTAAAGCCTGCTGCTGTGATTGCTTCAAGGATGAGATCAAGTGCGGCGCGATTGCTATCAAGGTTGGGAGCAAATCCACCTTCATCGCCAACAGATGTAGCAAGCCCACGCTTTTTTAGTACAGCTTTAAGTGCGTGATAAATCTCAGCGCCCCAGCGAAGTGATTCGCGGAATGTCTCTGCGCCAATGGGAGCAATCATAAATTCTTGGATATCAACGTTGGTATCAGCGTGCGCTCCACCATTGAGGATATTCATCATGGGTACTGGCAGCACATGGGCATTTGGTCCGCCCACGTAGCGAAAGAGTGAAAGGTTTGAAGATTCAGCTGAAGCTTTTGCAACAGCGAGTGAAACGCCAAGAATTGCATTCGCACCCAAGCGTGACTTATTGGGGGTGCCATCAAGTGCGATCATCTCTGAATCAATCAGGCGCTGATCTTGTGAGTCATAGCCCTCAATTTCTGGAGCAATTTCATTGTTAACAAAATCAATCGCCTTCAGAACGCCTTTACCCAGATAGCGCTTCTTATCGCCATCACGTAGTTCGGCTGCTTCAAATGCTCCGGTAGATGCACCACTTGGCACTGCAGCTCGCGCTTGTGTTCCATCTTCAAGTTGAATTTCAACCTCAACTGTTGGATTTCCGCGAGAATCTAGAATTTCGCGAGCGCCGATTGCTTCGATAATTGCCATGTTGTCTCTCCTGTTATAGAAAATCTGTCGATTGAGCGCTCGACGTTGAGGGCAGGAGGTAATCCTATCGCGAGCCTGATTGCTCCTTCGCAAGAATTTCGGCAATCATCTTTCGAGCCTGCGCACGTAAGGCATTCTCAGGATCGATGCCATTGGCATGCGCCCAGCCGATAACTGAAGCAAGCATCTCACCAACGGCGCTTTCATTGGCCTCTTCTTCAGTGGCGTAGCTGGCAAGCTCTAAATCAACTCCATATTTTTCTGCGCGATAGAAAATCTTAGAAACTAGTGGCAGTGCGGGCTGAGACATCGCAATGCCATCAATGGCAGAGGTGCGCCCCTTCTCTCTGGCTTTAATTGCCTCCCAGTTTTCAATAATCTCTTGCGTACCGCTGACTTTAAGGTTTTCAAAGACATG
>CAIXKQ010000190.1 GCA_903920065.1 uncultured Actinomycetes bacterium | reverse complement strand
GCGCTATCTAGGACTTCAGCCAGCTTCTTTTCAATAACGATATTTTCAGGAACTACATCGGCGATAAAGTCTTTTAGATTTGAGTATCCAAGAAAGGAGAGCATCTCCTCTTCTTGTGCACCAGAGGGGCCAATATGTCGATCCTGAAAACCTTTACCGCCGCCCACGTGACCACCCAATCAACTCATCTATGGCCCTAGCGCCTTAAAGTAGATGAGCGAAATATATGAGTATTACGCGCCTTTCGCCTTTCGACGCAGTGAAAGTTCATCACTATTTTGAGAAACAATAGTCTCACCGTTTACTTCACCCGCAAGGGTGGCAAGAGATCCCTCAACTTCAGACCAGACCTTACCGACGGCGATTCCAAAAACTCCTTGACCACCTGCAAGTAAGTCGATGATTTCATCAGGGCTGGCACACTCATAGATCGATGCCCCATCACTCATCAGAGTAATTCGCTCTAGCTCTGTCACACCGCGATCGCGCAAGTGATTTACTGCGGTGCGAATATTCTGCAGTGATACACCTGCATCAAGTAAACGTTTTACAATCTTCAGTACCAAGATGTCGCGAAAACCATAGAGACGTGCACTACCTGAACCCGTAGCTGTGCGAATCGATGGTTCAACAAGACCGGTGCGCGCCCAATAATCTAATTGGCGATATGAAATTCCAGCTGCAGAACATGCTGTCGCACCGCGATAACCAATTTCAAATTCTTGCTCAGTCACGAGAGGGGGCTCGCTTTCGTCTAGGGGGTTGCCTCAAGGGTACGCTTGAGAATCCTAGAAAGGCAGTACCGACACGAAACAAACCTCTACTTGAGGTTGAGACTTCTGAGCTAGCCGGCAAAGTCCTCTGGATTAATCTGATCTAGGAATTCCCGGAACGCCTCTAGCTCCTGGTCCCCTGCAGCCGAAACCTCTGATGCCACCTGCTCTGGAATATCTATCCCCACCTGATCGAGCAAATCATTATCAACTAAAATGTTTGACTTAGTACGTAGCGCAATTGCAATCGCATCTGAGGGCCGGGCAGACAGTGCCGGCAGTGCGCCCCGATCATTTTTTAGGTTTAACTCCGCAAAGAAGACCCCATCAACTATCGCCGTAATGTGGACAGATGTCAGAGTGATGTCTACTCGCTCTAGTACATCTCGAATCAGGTCATGTGTCAGCGGACGCGGCGCTGCCAACCCTTGTTGGGCAAAGGCTATGGAAGTTGCTTCCACAGCTCCCACCCAGATGGGTAGGAATCTTGAGCCTTCAATCTCTTTGAGTAGAACGATGGGTTGATTGGAGGGCATCTCAATTCGCACTCCCACGACCTCAACCGGAATGAACATCAACGAAAATTCTTATGTGATTAACGAGGACGATTTAAGCCGCCACGTACCAAGGCGGCATGGAGTCGAACAGATAGGGATGCGATCTCTTTCTGCACTTCTTCGGCACGAGCTTTCGCTTCCGTGCTCTTTTGTCTAGTAAAGGGAGTGATCACTTGTTCAATCAATCCAATCTCGCGATCAGCTGCTGATTTAAAGGAGCGAAGGTGGCGCGGTTCAATTCCAAAGCCAGCCATCTCAGCGACAGCGCGGGCAACAGAGAGGGCATCTCCGTCATAGTGACGGCCGCGAATTTGAATAAGTCCATATGACTCCAGTTCAACCAACTGGGCATCATCTAGCGCAGATGCCTTAAGCAGCTCCTCGCGAGATAAACGCATCTCGGATTGCTCGCCAAAAGCTGCGGGGGCGAATTCTCCATCGACTGTGGCAAGGCCAAGCGTTGGGCGCGGAGCAGGAATTCCTCCGGCTGGTGCTGGCTGCAGACCACGGTCTAGTGCGTCGAGATTTTCCTTAATAACTTTAAGTGGCAGGTACTGATCGCGTTGGGCAAGCAGGACGTAGCGAAGTCGCTCTAGGTCGGTAGTAGTGAATTTGCGGTATCCAGAGGGTGTTCGCTGGGGCTCAATCAGACCTTCCGATTCCAAAAATCGAATCTTTGAGATCGTGATGTCGGCAAAATCGCCGCGCAATTTAGTGAGTACTTCACCAATACTTAAGTAGGCCCGTGCTGGAACGCTCAACTGACTTCTCCCCTAGTAGATCTTGAACTGTCGTGTTTTTCTAAATTTACTGCTGTGCGGTAATGAATAAAAGATGGAACTTACCGACCTGGATCTCATCGCCTACAGATAACTGCTTTTCGGTGGTTGGCTCATTATTGATATATGAGCCATTGAGACTTCCAGAATCTTTAAACATGAAGCCTTGATCTGATTTTGCTATCTCCGCGTGCTTTCTAGAAACTGTGACGTCATCTAGAAATATCGCACTCTCTTGTGACCTGCCAATAGTTGCTCCCTTGGCAGTCACTAGGAATCTGGCACCTCGTCCGGGACCGCGGTGAATGAGGACCATTGCCGAATTGCCATCTCCAGCTAAAGTCGATTCAAGAACCTCACGCTCTTCAGCCGACGATGTTGCTAGATAATCCTTAATCAGTTCAGAAGAGGAATCACCAACCACTGGACGAAGTCCCAGGTGGAGTGTGCTTGTGAGCTCTGGCTTTGAATCTGCCTCTGCCATGAACTCACCCCCTTCGATGTCAACTTAAGGGTGACACTAGAGAGTTGCGGCAGAGAAATCAAGCGGAGATTTATGCGGTAATCACTCCATATTGGGCGGCCGAGAGCAGTCCTTCAGGGGCTACCCCAACTTCAATTTCTACCAACCAGCCAGAACCGTAAGGATCAGAGTTAATCAGCTCTGGGTTGGCGCTAAGAGTCTCATTGATTGCAACTACTGTTCCGGAGACGGGTGCAAAGATCTCTGAGACGCTCTTTGTTGATTCAACTTCTCCGCAGACCGCATCGGCGATGACTTTCTCACCAATTTTCGGCATCTGCACGTAAACAATGTCACCCAGAGCACCCTGGGCAAAATCAGTAATGCCCATCCGATAGCGAAGTGCAGTTTCAGTAGGTGCTACCCACTCGTGTTCTTTTGTGTACTGCAATTCTGCTGGAATCAACGACATCCTTCGCCTCTACTATCCGCTAGATAACTTCTGGGCGCACTCTAATGCTATTTATCCCGGTCCGGAAATACCCGATAGCCGTGGCTAAATAGAGTACGACTCCCCAACCCGTAAATGCCCACCCGAATATGAAGGCAACAGTGCCATACCAATTCGAATTAAGCGCCAACAAGAGAAATGGAAAGGCATAGAGCAGATTAAATGTTGCTGCTTTACCCAGGTATGTCACTTGCAGGGTTGGAAGTCCTCGCATCTGGATAACGAGAGCGAGAATGGCCATCGCGACATCGCGGGCTACCAAAAGCAGAATAACCCAAAGCGGAATCGCATCTCGGAGGTATAACACGATGATGGTGGCTGCAATGTAGAGTCGATCAATCGTGGGATCAGCGATCTCACCAAAACGCGATTCTTGATTAAGTGCGCGAGCTAACTTGCCATCGAAGTAATCGGTAGCCCCGCCGATCATCAGGACCAAGATGGCCCAACCATCTGCGCGTTGATCTAATGCGAGCCAAATAAAGAGTGGAATCCCTAGGAATCGCAGAAATGTGAGCGCATTAGGAATCGTCAACATTGCTACGCCTCCTTATCTCGTTCCTTCACGCGGATAGCCACCTGAACTGGAGTTCCAGGGAATTTGAACTCTTCGCGTAAGCGACGTTCGATAAATCTACGATAAGAAGCTTCAATCCAGCCAGATGAGAAGACCACGAATTTGGGTGGTGCGATGCCGGCCTGTGTTGCGTAGTAAACCTTTGGCTGCTTACCACCACGCACGGGCGGCGGCGTCGCGCCAATGAGGGCGCCCAAGAAAGAGTTGAGTTTGGAAGTTGGAACGCGACGTTCCCAAGAATCGATTGCCGTGCGAAGTGCCGGAGCTAAACGATCACGGTGCCAGCCGGTCTTGGCTGCAACGTTAACAATCTGCGCCCATTCGACCTGATCTAGATGTCGTTCAATTTCTTTATCCAGTTGTGTGCGTCGGTCATCATCTACCAAATCCCATTTATTCATGACGATTACCATCGCCTTGCCCGCCTCTTCGACCATCGTGATAACTCGCAGGTCCTGCTCGGAGATAGGAACGGATGCATCAAGGATAACTACCGCACATTCACAGCGCTCCAACGCAGTTTGTGTTCGCAAGGTTGCGTAATAATCCGTGCCACTTGCTTGGTTGGCTCGCTTTTTGAGCCCAGCGGTATCAACAAATCTCCAGATACTGCCACCAAATTCGATCAGCTCATCGACTGGGTCGCGCGTCGTGCCGGCAACATCATCGACGATAGAACGGTTCTCGCCAGCGAGAGCGTTGAGCAAACTTGATTTACCAACATTGGGACGACCAATGAGTGCAATGCGACGGTAGCCATCTTGTACTTGTGCCGCACCTACTTCAGGCAGGAGCTTGGTAATTGAATCCAGCAAATCTCCGCTACCTCGACCGTGCAAAGCCGATACAAAGTGCGGTTCACCTAAACCAATGTTCCACAGCGCATGCGCATCAGATTCATCGTTATCACCGTCAACTTTGTTAGCAACCAGAATTGTTGGCTTCTTCGCTTTCCGTAACTCTTGAACCAATACATCATCTTCATCGAGTGCACCCACTTGGGCATCGACCACAAAACAGAGAACATCCGCCTCGCCCATCGCTAACTCAGCACTTGCACTCACCTGCACTGAGATTCCATCTGGCTTAGATTCCCAGCCGCCAGTATCCATAATGATGAAGCGACGACCGCCCCATTCGCATTCGTATTGCACACGATCACGCGTCACACCCGGAGTGTCTTCAACGATTGCTTCCCGACGACCAATGAATCGGTTAATCAAAGTTGATTTACCAACGTTCGGCCGTCCAAGAATGGCGACAATTGGAAGACCTAATAGCGAACGCTGCGATAGGAGTTCCCAAATCCGTTCTACAGTTTCATCGAGTGTAAGCTCAGTTGAATCGATATGCACCGCATCCGTTGCCATTGATAACGGTGAAATCGTGCGAGTTGAATCAATCTCATCGCGGGTTGAAAGTGATTGCGCAACAGCGTCGACTCCCCCAGCAGCACCGTCTTGTTCAGCATCTCGTCTAGCTGCTCGAGCTGAAATCTCTGCGGTGAGATAAATCTTGAGCGCAGCATCAGGACAGACAACTGTGCCGATGTCGCGACCTTCAACCACAATCCCGCGGTCTGCCTTAGCAATGATGGATCTCTGCAAAGTGAGTAGTTCTGCGCGTACCTGTGGCAGAGCACTAATAATTGAAACTTTCTCTGTTACTTCTTGACTGCGAATCTCTTCACTCACATTCGTTGATCCAACAAAGACTTGTGGATCTCTGGGATTGGAATTGAACGTGATAGGTGTATCAATGACGGCAGCGATAATGTCATTTGCGTTATCACTCTTTATCGATAAAGCAATGAATGTGATTGCGCGATATAAAGCACCGGTATCTAAATAACTCCACCCAGCTCGAATGGCAATGTTCTTCGATGTGCTGGATTTACCAGAGCCGCTAGGGCCATCTAGTGCAACAACAATCATCTTCACAGCCCATCTATAAGTTATTACATTCTAAGGCGCAGGTGCCTAATACAGTGAATTACGAACGAGGAGCGTGCACGTCCCAACCTTCACTCTCTAAATGCGCTTTCAAAGTCATCGCATCTGAATGCGAGACGGCCAAAGTGATCAAACCTGTTTGTTGACCTGGAGAGTGCTCAATGGAGAGATCTTCGATATTGACTGAAACCTTCGCACACTCATCAAATATCGCAGCCAACTGACCTGGTTTATCTTCGATGACTATCGGCAGATGGGTGTATTCACGAGCTTTACCGCCGTGTTTTCCAGGAATGAGCGCTCTACCCGCTTGCCCCTCTGTAATCACGCCCGCAACAAAGCTTTCACCTTCAAGATGAGAAATCAGATCGTTGAGATCTGAGGCCAAGGATTTAAGCAGAGGTGCGATAGCCGAACTATTGGCGACGATAATTTCCTTCCACAGCAAGGGATCAGAAGCCGCTATTCGGGTGGTATCTCGTAACCCTGCTCCAGATAGCTCTAGCCAACTGACAGGCTTTCCAGCCAACTGCTTGGCCAGCAGTGAAGAGATGAGCTGCGGAAGATGTGAGACCAGCGCAACCGCTTGATCGTGATCGGCGGCCGGCATATCAATGACCTGAGCACCTAGTGACTCAATAAGAGCCTTACCCCAGGCAAGTGTCTGCTGATCAACCCCGGAGGAATCAATCATCCAAGGTCGTCCTTCGAAGAGATCGCCTCTAGCTGACTCGACTCCTGAGAATTCACGTCCCGCCATAGGATGAGTCGGCAAGAATCGGGTTGGTTCTAGCCGAGAATTCGATACTTCTAGTACAGGTTTAGCCTTAATTGAAGCAACATCTATCAATACACCCTTAAAGATTGTTCTTTCTAAGGTTTGAATGACCATAGGAAAAGCTGAAACCGGAACCGCAGAAATAACGAGCTCGGCGCCGGAAATATCCCCGCCCTCATTACCCATCAGTGCTTGGGCTATGCCTTGCGTTCGCGAATCTTGATCGAGCATGGTCACCGAGATGCCCTTATTGGCTAGGGCTAGGCCGATTGAGGTGCCGATGAGGCCAGAGCCGATAATGCAGACGCTGGAGAAGGGAAGTTTCGCGCTCATGAGCTACTGGGCAATATCTCGGCGCAAGGATTTAGCTCCGTGCAGGTAGATATGTGAGATGGAGTCGGCGCTCGCAGCGGTTTCAACGTGGGCCATTACCCGAATCGTGCGCTCAAGGGCTCCTGGAACATCAATCTCTACGGCGCAAATCAAGGGAACTGATGCAAAACCTACCTCGCGCGCCCCGGCGGCCGGGAAGGCAGCATTGAGATCAGGGCTCGAGGTGAAGAGCACAGAAATCACATCTTGAGGGGTGAGGCCGTTGGCGCTGAGAATTTCAGTCAGCAGCTCAACCACACCCGAGTAGATGCTTTCAGCCGTATTGGCCTCTACTTGGGTTGCTCCCCTGATTGCACGCACTGACATTAGGCAAGTGTAGCCGGAAGTGCATTTCTAAGAGTTTGATTGCATATGGTTTTCTCATTTAAACCTTTTATCGACTAAACGCTAACTTTGATAATCAAATTCAAAGGCACTACAGTCGACGGGATCACTGATACCTAATCGTATCTATTTATCGATATTTTGGGGTAGTTTTTTAACGTATAAATGTCGATATATCCACACAGATGGCATGGGCCGTAGTAATATCTATTTATCTATTTACTAATTAAGCAATAGCATATTGATTTAAGGTTTTATATTTAAAGCAGTTTGTAGGCTTACTAATTCACCGCTATTTAGATCTCGCCATCGCCCTTCGAGGGTCTCCCCCAATGAGATAGGTCCGAACTTGGTACGGATCAGTCGCAGGACCTCAACACCCACCGCCTCCATTAGGCGACGGATGATGTGGTAGCGACCCTCGTGAATGACGACTTCGATCCATTGTGGCGATAGGTGATTAAAACTTAATACTCGTCCCATTCCATCTTCTAGCTCGACCCCCTTCAAAAGGGTCTTTTCGACCCCAACCGGGAGTTTTCCATCGAATTCAATAATGTAGGTCTTCTCAAGGCCAAAGGATGGGTGGGTGGCTCTAAAGGTGAGATCTCCATCGTTTGTGAGCAGGATTAGTCCTTCAGAATCCTTATCCAGGCGTCCCACGTGAAAAAGGCGCTCAGTTCGAAGGTTAATGAAGTCAGATAGTGAAGGGCGTCCTTCAGGGTCAAACATGGTTGACAGAACACCTCTTGGTTTATGAAGTGCTAAATAAGTCTTAGACAAAGAACGTGTAATTGTCTCACCATCGACTGAAACTTTGAGCTTTTCGGGGTCAAATTTGGCCCCGAGCTCTCTGATCTGATGACCGTCAACGGTGACTCGACCATCCATGATGAGTTCATCGGCACCGCGGCGGCTGGTGATTCCCGCGTCAGCAATAATCTTATTTAGGCGCATTTCGGCCATGTGGCTATCCATTCTCGACAGTCAACTCCCCGCTCAACCCTCGATAATCGAGGCTTTGGCTAAGGGGTGGAAGTGAGGAGTGTAGAGCGTTAACTAGTCAGTAAGCGAATCGAGGATCTCATCCAGGCTATCGATATCTGGCAGATGAGGGGCAAGCGGAGGCAGATCAGTCAGGGCATTTAGGCCTAGGCGCTCCAGGAAGTAGCTCGTAGTCTTATAGAGAATGGCTCCTGTTTCGTTCTCGACCCCATACTCCTCCACCAGCCCACGAGTAATCAAGGTCTTCATCACTGCCTCGACGTTTACTCCTCGAATAGCTGAGACTCGAGCGCGTGAAACTGGCTGTCGATAGGCAATCACGGCCAGGGTTTCCAAGGCGGCTTGGGTAAGGCGGTTCTGCTGGCCATCTAAAACAAATTTTTCCACCGTTGGACTGAAATCTGGATGGCTATAGAAGCGCCAGCCACCATTGATGGCCTTCAAGGTGAATCCGCGATCGGAGTAGCTCGGCACCAGTGCCTCTAGCGCCGAGATGATCTGCTCGACCGGGACTTCAAGGACTGTGGCTAGGGTCAATTCAGTGACCGGCTCATCTACGACCATCAAGATCGCTTCAATGGACCGGGCAAGCTCATGACTATGAAGCTCGGGATTAGACATTTTCGCCCTCTTCTGTCTCGTTTTGCATCTCTGGCTG
>CAIXKQ010000189.1 GCA_903920065.1 uncultured Actinomycetes bacterium | reverse complement strand
TGACATTACTGACCCAGCTCCACACACAACATTTGCGCACTTAGATGCAACTACAGTGTTGTCTCGTCCGATTTCAGAACTTGGTATCTACCCAGCTGTGGATCCACTCGATTCATCATCTCGTATCCTTGATCCTCGCTATATCGGTGAGCATCACTTCCGTGTTGCTAACCGTATTAAGCAGATCTTGCAGCGCTATAAGGATCTTCAGGACATCATCGCTATCTTGGGTATCGATGAACTTTCCGAAGATGACCGCGTTCTCGTTGGTCGTGCCCGTCGCATCCAGCGCTTCTTGTCACAGAACACATTCGTGGCGAAGGTCTTTACGGGACTCGATGGCTCATTCGTTCCACTCACAGAGACAATCTCTGCATTCGAAGCACTTGCTGATGGAAAGTACGACCATGTTCCAGAACAAGCATTCTTCATGTGCGGTGGCCTCGATGATGTTGAGCGCAAAGCTGCTGAACTTGCGAAGAACTAAGTAAGGGGAAAATAATGGCTCTTAACGTCGCACTAGTATCGCCAACACAACAGGTGTGGTCAGGCGAGGCATCATTTGTCTCTGCTCGCACCACAGAAGGAGACCTTGGAGTTCTTCCAGGTCACTCACCTTTGTTTGGCGTACTAGTCGATGGAGCTGTCAGCATTAAAGGCACTGATGGAACAACACAGGAATTTACTGTGAGCGGCGGCTTCTTATCTGTTTCAAATGATCGAGTATCGATTCTGACTGAGTCAGTTAATTAAAAATTTCGTAAGAAAAAATAAGGGCGCCTTATTTGCTGGCGTGATTCTCGGCATCATCGGAAGCCGAATTCTCTATATGTCAGATAATGATGGCAATCTGGTAGTTACATCTTTTTGTGTTGTATTGGCTACAAGTGCGACACTCTTCGTTTGGGCTGTGGCTAGGAAATTGTTCCCTAAATCCAATTAGTTACTCGCGAACAACTTTCGCACCCAAGCTCACCAATTGTTCGGCAAAGTTTGGATATCCACGATCAATGTGGAAAGCACCATCGACAGTGGTTTCACCATCAGAAACTAACGCTGCCAATACAAGTCCTGCACCTGCGCGAATATCAGTTGCTTCAACTGGGGCGCCAGAGAGCTGCGGGATGCCGTCGATAGAGGCATGGTGGCCATCGACAGTGATTTGAGCGCCTAAGCGCACTAATTCGTTGACGAACATAAAGCGGGATTCAAAGACATTTTCGGTAACAATCGAATGGCCATCTGCAATCGCATTCATGCCAATGATGAATGGGAGTAGGTCGGTAGCAAATCCAGGATACGGCAGGGTTGCCACATCAATTGCTTGTGGTCGTTGGTTCATCTGCACGCGAAATCCATCATTAGTTGAGGTGATGATTGCCCCTGCTGTTGTCAGCTTTTCAAGCATGACTTCCATGTGATCGGCGCGACCACCATGAATAGTGATATCACCTTGCGTCATTGCGGCGGCAAATGCCCACGTGCCAGCGATGATGCGGTCTGTAATGGTGGTGTGATCTGTTGGCTTGAGTTCTTTAACGCCGGTGATGGTAATTGTTGGCGAACCAAGGCCATCAATCTTTGCACCCATGCCAATCAGGAATTCACCTAAATCTACAAGGTCAGGTTCGCGAGCTGCATTATCAATTGTTGTCACACCATGTGCCAAGACGGCTGCGGTCATGAGGTTCTCTGTTGCACCCACTGATGGAAAATCTAAATCGATAGATGTGCCTGTAAGTCCATTTGGAGCCTCGGCAACTATGTAACCATGTTGGACATGTGCTTTGGCACCAAGTGATTCAAGACCTTTAATATGAAAATCAAGGCCGCGTGAACCAATCGCATCTCCTCCAGGAAGTGCGACTTCTGCTCTTCCGACTCGTGCGACAAGTGGACCGAGCACGTTAATTGATGCTCTCATCTTGCGCACGAGGTCGTAATCTGCGCGATGCAGTGGAGTAGCTGGAACATCGATAGTGACGGTGTCGGCGGTGTGAATTACGGTGCAACCAAGACGTGTGAGCAGGTCGGACATGATTTCTACATCGGCAATATCTGGAACATTGCGGATGGTCGATTTTCCAACGGCTAAAAGCGAAGCGGCCATCAGTTTAAGGACTGAATTCTTGGCTCCTGTGACCGATACTTCACCGACCAGGCGGCTGCCACCTGTGATCCGGAAGCGGTCGTGGGACGAAGATGCCATATCCGAAGTCTACTTATAGGCTAGGCACATGGTTAATTTAACGCGTATTTACACAAAGACCGGCGATGACGGAACTACATCCCTTGGAGATATGAGCCGCACATCAAAAAATGACCCTCGCCTAGAAGCATATGCAACAGTCGATGAAGCAAACTCAACGATTGGTGTTGTGCTCGCAACTGATGAATTAGCCGATGATGTTCGTGCTCTATTGGTGCGTATCCAAAATGATATGTTCGATGTGGGAGCAGACCTTTGCACCCCGGTAGTTGATGCACCTGCATTTGAACCACTTCGCGTTCTAGAATCACAGATTGTCTATTTAGAGGAACAGATTGATAAATACAACGCAGATCTCGAAGCGTTGCGCTCATTTGTATTACCTTCTGGAACATCAGCTGCGGCCCACCTTCACGTTGCCCGCACAGTTGTGCGTCGCGCAGAGCGCTGCACCTGGGCTGCAATCCATGCATTTGGTGGGGGAGTAAATCCACTCACCGCCAAGTACCTCAACCGTTGCTCGGATTTACTCTTTGTTCTTGCTCGTCATGCTAATAAGCAAATTGGTGATCAGCTCTGGGTTCCTGGAGCAAATCGCTAGATAAAACTTTTCAAGTGTGCTCGGGCAGCGCTCTCCTCTTTTGGAAAAACAAATAACCGAGGACCTTGCTTTGTCTGCGCAAGTGTTGCCTTAATTCCAACGGCAATTAACTTCTGACGCAGAATTTCACCTTCAATGTGGTTATTGGGCTCAGCAACTGCAATGAGTGTTCCGTATTCATCTTCTGAACCAACAGTTGTGCTTCGCTCCACCAGTGATTTACCTCGTGCCGAGGTCCACTTTAAAATAAAAATCAGGAATAAGACGACTGGAAATCCGGCAAGGCTCATAAAGAAGAGCTGATTGTTAACTCCACCGAGCATTTACTCGACCACCTTTGTATATGTCGCACCCGATGCGCCTTCAGGTCTTGGATCTTGATGGCAGATCACTTCTATATTGCTGATGTATTCAAGAGTTTCAATAGGTTCTGGCGAGATTAAGAGAATGGTCTTAATCTCTTTAACCGCGCTAGGCGTTGAAATTGTCCGTAAGTCTCCAAGTATGACGCCCTCTTTAGATAGGACCTGAGAATTAACTTCCCACCACACACATCCAGACTCAGCGGCAACTTGAACTGCCCCACAAACAAATTCGCTGCAAGCCTTTACTTGGGATGCCAGATTGGTCTTCGCAGAAATAACGCTCACCAACTCTTTGCTCGTTGGTACCTTTGCATAAATTCCTGAATCGTATTCAAAGTCCACCGGTGGCCACTTTGGTTTCGGTGATGGAGTAAGTCGAATCTTCTTTCGAGGTTTTGGCTTCGGTTTTGGTTTTGGCTTCGGTTTTGCCGAGACAGTGGGTTGAGCTGACGCAGTCGGTTGAGCTGAGACGGTGGGCTTGGCAGTTGTTGGCGTGGTCGCCTTTACAGTTGCCTTCACTGACGGTTTAGAAGTTGCTATAGAAGTTGGCTTAGCAGTGGCTATTGGCTTCGTTGTTGCTTTGGGTGAAGCTTTCACACTCGCCTTGGTAGTTGGCGTTGGGGTTGGCTTCTTCGTTGCAGCATCGGCACTCGTTGCAGATAAGGCAAGGCAGAGTGCAAGTACAAGTGCTGACTTTTTCAGTCGCGCTCCCACTTGAAACTGCGAATTGCCCAGATTAATCCCAGTATGAGCCATGCGGCAATAATGGCAAAGGTGCGCCCAGTTTCCCAATTGCCGGCAACCTCACGCGTAGCAAATGAGTCAGGTAAGAAGACTGAGCGGGCGCCTTGGGTCATCCATTTGAGTGGAAAGATTGCTGCTACTTGCTGCATCCACTGCGGCAGATCGGTAAAGATAAAAAAGACGCCACTGAAGAATTGCAGAACAATGACAACAGGGGAGACGACAGCGGAAGCTCCGCGGCCAGATTTAGGAACATTGGAGAATGCAATACCCAATACCGTTGAACATGCACTGCCAAGAATTAATAGAGCTGCTAAGAGCAACCATTTATCAGCGCTCCGCGGCAGGTTAACGCCAAAGAAGGCAACGCCAGCAGCTAATAAGAGCGCTACTTGCACCAGCATGCTGACGGTGACAAGGATGGCCTTACCAAGGAAGTAACTACTTGCAGGCATTGGAGTGCCACGTAATCGCTTGAGCGTGCCAAAGTCGCGCTCCATCGGAATCATGATTGCTAGCTGCTGGAAACCGGTATTCACAAGTCCTGATGCAATCATTCCCGCCACAAAATATTGACTAAAGGTAACACCGTCGGCGATCGTGTTAGAAAATACTGATCCAAAGATCGCAAGCAAGATGAGTGGGAATAACATGGTGAAGACAACTGATTCACGCTGTCGCATAAATTGTTTAAGCTCTAACTTGCCTCGCTGAATACCAATGGAGAAAGCGGTGGGCTTATTCATCGTGACCACCAATCATTTCCAGGTAGATATCTTCTAGTGATGCTCGCTTAATGCTCAGTTCTGGAACTTCTCCACCAAATTGGGCTGCTAACTCCGTGACACGTGCACTGGGGTTGGCGCTTTTCTCACTACGCACATGCGCCCCATCTCGCCAGGAAATGGTGGCAAGTGATGTTGCGCGCCCGCCAAGTTCTGCTGGTGGCGCGATTTCCACAATCTGTCCCTTAACAATGACTGCCACGCGATCTGCCAGTGCTTCTGCTTCATCAAGGTAGTGAGTGGTAAGAACGATGGTGGCGCCTTCATCGCGCAATGTGCGAATCAAATTCCAGAATGCTCTACGCGCCTCTGGATCAAAACCTGTAGTGGGCTCATCGAGAAAGATTAGTTCTGGGCAACCAATGATGCCCAGTGCGACATCTAGCCGACGTCGCTGCCCACCAGAGAGTGTGCGACCAAGCGCATCAGATTTCTCTGTGAGTCCCACTAATTCAATGACCTCGCGGGCATCTTTTGGATTCTTGTAATAGGTGGCAAAGTGCGAAACTGATTCATAGACAGTCAGATCGCCAGCATCTTGAGTTGATTGCAGAACTATGCCGATGCGATCACGCCATCCTTGTCCGGCGCTGCCTTTAGTTGCTGGGTCAAAGCCAAGAACTTTCACATCACCGGAATCGCGATCACGAAATCCTTCGAGTATCTCCACCGTTGTGGTCTTGCCAGCACCATTAGGGCCAAGGAGTGCGAAGATTTCACCCTGTTCGATTTCAAGGTCAAGCCCATCCACCGCCTGCGTCTGGCCATATTTCTTATGGAGCTGGGAAACGCTGATGACCTTGCTCATAGTGTCATCTTCTCACTTTGCGGGGCAAAGTGCGAGAAAATGAAGCCATGAGCCCACGTAAGAACTACCCGAAGAATCGTCGGCCGAAGAATAACGATGAAGACCGTGAGATTAATCCTTCAAATCAAAGTTTCGAAGAAGATGAAAATGGTTTATGGACTGTTCGTAAGTTAACTGGTTCCTCTGCAAATAAACCATATCGCTGCCCAGGTTGTGATCAGGTAATACCCATGGCAACACCACATACTGTTGCTTGGCTAGACGGTGAAGAAGATAATCGCAGGCATTGGCACAATGCCTGCTGGAGTAAGCGAAATAATCGTGGCCCGCGCACTGAACGCACGCGCAATGCGCCCCGTTACTAATTCGAAGTAGACTCACGCCAATGTCAGAGCCAATCCGCCCCAGCACCGTGCTTGCTGCAACGCGCACGCCATTTACTGTTCTCACCGCTGATGGCCAAACGCTTGTAGGAGAAGTAGCAACTCCGATTTCTAATCCCACAACTGCAATTTTATGTTGCCACCCCAACCCAACGGGTGGCGGAATGATGGATAGCCACATTTATAAAAAGGCTGCTAATCGATTACCTGCAATGGCTGGAGTTACAGTTGTTCGCTTTAACACTCGCGGAACAAGCAGCGAAGCTGGGACAAGCACGGGTAGTTATGACAATGGACGCGCCGAAAAATACGATGTAGAAGCGATGATTGCATACTGCTTTGACACTCTTGGAATCAAAGAGTTATGGGTTATTGGGTGGTCATTTGGAACAAGTATTGCAATTAGCCATGCACGTGATCCGCGCGTGAAAGGCTTGATACTGCTAAGCCCCACCTTGCTCGAAATTGTGGATAGTGATCTTGAGTTCTGGGCTGCAGATGGCAGACCAATAGTTGCAATGATTCCTGAGCATGATGATTACTTAAAGCCGGAGCAAGCACGACTGCGCTTTAGTGTGATTCCGCAAACCAAACTCATTGCCGTAGATGGTGCTAAACACCTATGGGTAGGTGAACCATTTGTTCATAGAGTCTTAAGTGAAATCGTTGAGGTTATTGCTCCGCAGCGATTACCACTGCCTACAGAGATCTAAGACTTCTCTGCTTTAGGGATTACCACTTCTTCCAGAATTAAGATTATGGAAGCGGCAATTGGTACTGCAAGTAGCCCGCCAACTAACCCAAGAAGTGATGTACCAATCAGGGCGGCGATGATTGTTACCGCACCTGGCAGGTTCAGTGTCCGCTTCATGATTTTAGGCGTGAGAATGTAATTCTCAATCTGCACGTAAATGATGTATCCGACGAAAGCTGCAATTCCTATCGTGACTGACTCTGTGAGAGCAAGTACGGTGAAGATTGCACACCCTAAGAAGTGCCCAATAAGTGGTACAAGTCCACATACAAAGATAATGATTCCGATTGCCACAGGTGAAGGGAGACCAAGGATTACTCCGAATATTGTTAAAAAGAAGGCAGCGAGTGAAGAGATTAATATTTGACTTCCAACAAAGGCTCCGACGCGAGCGATGATTGCATCTGTGAGCAGTGCTACCCGTGGACGACGACTGGCAGGCACTAATTTAAGTCCAAGTCCAGTCATCTGATTGAGTGAGGTAATGAAGTAAAGCGTAAGTACCAAAATAGTCAGCGCGGTAAAGGCGCCAGAGAGAACTGTCTTTCCAACACCAACGACTCCACCAAAGGCAGAGAACAAGAGCGTGCCATCGGAAGTGACCGAACTTAACTTCTTTTCTAAGGTATCGATGATCCCGTAGTTCTCATTGATATTAGCAATCGTAGGGTTATCTTTTAATTGGCCGAGTAGTGAAGGCGCTATCTCAATCAGGTGCGTACCTTGCGAAACTAGCGGAGGAACAATAAGTGCCCCAAAAAGAATAACCGCGATAATTACCGACACAAAGATTATTGCAACCGCTGAAATACGCGAGAGGCCTCGCTTGCGAATAGCTTCAACGGCAGGGTTTAGACCCATGGCCAAGAAGAGTGCGATCACAATGAGTACAAATACTTGACTTGCACTTGCAAGTGCCCGCATTAAAACAAATGCACTTAAGGCACCTAAAGTCGCGACAAATCCGAAATAAAATGGATGAGCGCGGTCCACCGGCTCGCCAGCTGCACCAAAATCTTGTGAAGTTGGTGACTCTTTGACTTTTCGCTTGATTCGCTCTGAAATTGCCATGCTTTATTGTAAAGCGTAAGAGAGAATAACTCCCATGGCGCTACGGATAACAGGACTAGGTGAAGAGATTGCTGCCGTCACCGGACTTTCGTGGAACCTGCCTTTGGAGCAATGGCCAGAAGATCCAATGCTGGCCGAAAAGCGAGGCATCTCCCGCCACGTCGTGCGCTTGGTGCGTTCTACCGATGACCCCGAATCTGAGGTCTACGCCGTCAAAGAGACGGTCTCAGAGTTTGCAAACCGTGAGTACAAGATTTTGCGCGAGCTTACACAACTGAATTCTCCCAGCGTTCAATCAATTGCCGTCATCGAGGGTCGCACAGATAATAACGGCGAAGAACTTCCCTGCGCCCTTGTC
Source organism: uncultured Actinomycetes bacterium (assembly GCA_903920065.1). Classification (GTDB taxonomy): domain Bacteria; phylum Actinomycetota; class Actinomycetes; order Nanopelagicales; family Nanopelagicaceae; genus Planktophila. Next base: position 4,761 of record CAIXKQ010000189.1, on the reverse strand, counting down.
ACAAGGTTTTTGCCATACTCATTGCCCTATCGCGTTGTACTCAGTGATAAGAACGTTACCGGTGAAGAAGTAACGTTGATGGCCAATGCGCTAGCGCTGCTGCTGGTGCGCCTGCACCTACTTGGTTTCTGGTGGGGCGATTGTTCACTTTCCAATACCTTATTTCGAAGAGATGCTGAAGCCTATGCCGCATATCTAGTCGATGCTGAAACGGGTGAGTTTCAAAAAACTTTGACAGCCGGACAACGCGAACATGATTTAGAGATTGCCCACTTTAACGTGGCGGCAGAACTTGAAGACTTGCAACTTTCTGGTGTTCTCTATCCGGGCATGGATCCGATCCGCGCAAGTACCGCACTTATCAACCGGTATCACCGGCTGTGGTCAGCACTTAAAGATCGCCAGGTACTTGATCCCACCGATCGCCACGCTGTTGAACGTGCCATGCGTCAATTACATGACCTCGGCTTTGCAGTAGAAGAAGTATCTGTTTCTATGGAAGAAGGCGAAGACGCAGGTCGCTTAGTTTTTCAACCCAAGCTTGTCGCCGCCGGTTATCACAAGAATCGATTACGCGAATTAATCGGGCTAGAAACCGAGGAGTTACAAGCCAAGAGATTGCTAGCATCTTTTGATCGCTTTCGTGGCCGCGAGAAATCTCCGAAGCCGCCAGTTGCCGATTCAGCCAAGCGATGGCTTGATGAAGTTTTTAGACCGACAGTTAATTTAATTCCACCGGAGCACGAGGGCAGAATTGAACTTGCTCAATTTTTTCATGAGACGCTAGAACACCGTTGGTACTTAAGTGAAAAAGCAGGACATGACGTGGGACTGGAATTTGCGGCAAAGGCTTATATTGCAGATGTTTTGCCCTTCCGGCGCGATTCTGGCGTCAATGTACGAGTTGATGGCATGATTCAGTAATGAGCTTGCCCCCTAATTTTTCTCAGGCAGTAGATTTAAGTTCACTGGGCAAACCAGCACCCGATACATCAATTGCGATGCCGGGAATAGTTGTCACTACTGAGAACCTGCAGTCAGAGATACTGCCACTATCAAATACGAAACCAGTAGTAATCATCTGTTGGTCGAATCGTTCTGCCGAATCTGTCACCGTGCTTCGAACACTGGCAAATTTGGAAACGGCAGATAATGGAAAGTGGGCGCTAGCAACAGTTGATATCGATACCCAAGCACCCGTTGCCCAAGCCCTGCAAGCGCGCACGATTCCCTACGGTGTTGTCTTTATTGCAAGCCAAGCAATTCCTTTCCTTGAGCAAGCGCTGACTGAAAGCCAACTTCGTGAAGTCATCAATAAAATTCTCACCATTGCCGCAAAGCAAGGAATCGGTGAGGAGCCAGTAGAAAGTTCGGAGCCGGAAGAAGATGAGGCGCTGGCAGCCCTTGATAAGGGAGATTATGAAAGTGCCGAGGCGGCGTATAAGAAGCTGCTTGCACGTAAACCGAACGATAACTTTGCAAAGCTCGGACTCGCACAAGTGCAACTACTACTTCGCACCGAAGGCATTGATGGCCACAAGATCATGGAGTCGGCGGTGAAGAACCCAGATGACATTTCCATTCAGATGCAGTGTGCTGATGTGGAAGTGATGAGTGGATATCTTGAGCCTGCATTCGAGCGCCTACTTCGCTTAGTTCAGATTTTGGAAGCAGATGAGCAGAAGATAGTCAAAGATCGGCTGCTTGAGCTATTTGCTTTAGTTGATCCTGCCGACCCACGAGTCATTAAAGCCCGAGCTCAATTAGCAAATGCGCTTTTCTGATGTCATCAGTGATTGACCACAGCAAAGAGAAGAAACTCCTGCACACCCTCTTTGTCTGTTTTGGCTTTGGCATCATGGCCTGGCTTCCGCGCTTTCCAGAGGTGAAAGCTAATCTGCAATTAGATAATGGAGCATTCGGTTCACTTGTGAGCACAGGTGGAATTGGTGCGTTTCTTGGACTTCTTACCGTGGGACATATTCTCCATAAATTCGGCGCCTTTCGGGTGACAATTGCTTCAATCCTTTTACTATTTTCATCTCTGACTTTATTGGTCCATGTGCACTCAACTCTGCCTTTTTTGTTCTTTAATATCTCATTTGGTTTTGGGATTACCGCGGTTCATGTCTGCCTGAATTCGCATGGTTTCCACCTGCTTAATCGCAGCAACATCAATGTCATCACCAGTACCGCTGGTTACTGGAGTGCGGGCTCCCTCACCACATCAATCCTCTCCGGGCTATTAGTAGGACGGGTGGCTCTCACGACCCACATCACCATCCTCTCTGTTCTCCTTGCTGCGATCATGCTTTCAATAGTGATTCGACTTAAATCTGTGCTTCTTGAACCTAATACGAGCACTGATCATGAATACACGATTAAAGATATCTTCACCTCATTTGAAATTGACTGGCCAGTCAGCCTTGGTATGGCGTGTGTGATTTATTTAGAATTCGCACTCGGTGACTGGGGGACAATCTTTCCTAAGGAGCGTTTAGATATTTCGGCGGGCCTAAGCACAGCGCCATTTATTATCTTCACGGCCGCGATGATCGTGGGCAGACTTCTCATCAATCGTCTTTTAGCTAAAGCACCGATTCAGGTCTGGGCCAAACGCGGAGTTCTCTTTGCGGGAATCGGGTTTGGTGGCTGCATTATTGTGGCAACTCATTTGCCGGCAAATCTGACTTGGTGGTCCTACTCGCTGTTCATCCTTGGCTATGCAATGGCTGGCCTTGGTTCCTCATTTGTCGCACCGTCTTTTTTCTCCGCAGCAAATCGGCGCTCGAAGTTGCCAAGTGCTGTGGTGGTCGGTCAGTTTGGTGTGATGAATACTGTTCTTACTTTTGGCGTGAAATGGATTGTGGCCTGGACCATTCAGTTCACAGGGTCAATCGCACTTGCCATGATGATTCCAACAGCGATGATGCTGGCAACTATCTTCTTTGCTAGTGCTCTCAAGGAAGAGAGCGCGAGAAAGAGCTAGCTCAGCCAGATCCTTCGGTGTTGCCGGCATCTGCAGCGTGCACATCAAAGATTCGGTATTTATCGATAGCTTCTTGCACAACAGATTCTTTTACTTCCCCTGCCTTAGCAAGCTCGGCAAGTGTTGCCACCGCAATAGATTCGGCATCGACTTTAAAGTGGCGACGCAGTGCACCGCGAGTATCGGAAAGACCAAAGCCATCGGTGCCAAGTGAGTGGAATTGATTTGGCACCCATGGTGAAATCTGGTCCTGCACCGCGCGCATGAAGTCAGAGACGGCAATGACCGGCCCTGGAGTTCCAGCAAGCTTGTCATGAACGTAGGCACTCTTTTTATTACCCGGATTGAGCATGTTATGGCGATCTACTTCTAGCCCATCACGACGAAGTTCATTCCAGGAAGTCACAGACCAGACCGAGGCTGCTACGCCCCAATCTTCGGCGAGTAACTTCTGTGCCTTAATGGCCCAGTTGACTCCCACACCAGATGCCAGAATTTGGGCATTCTTCTTGCGCTGCTTTGAGGCAGGTGCATAGAGATAAATTCCTCTGAGCAAACCTTCTAGATCAAGGTTTGCTGGCTCTTCTGGTTGCAGGTATGGCTCGTTATAGACAGTCATGTAGTAATAAATGTTTTCACTGTTCTCGCCATACATCCGGCGCAGACCATCTTTAAAGATATGGCCAACTTCGTATGCAAAGGCAGCATCATATGCAACTACTGCTGGGTTAGTTGCAGCCAGCAGATGTGAATGTCCATCTTCATGTTGCAGACCTTCACCGTTCAGGGTGGTGCGCCCAGCTGTTGCGCCCATGACGAATCCACGCACCAATTGGTCAGAGGCGGCCCAGAAGGCATCTCCGGTGCGCTGGAATCCAAACATGGAGTAGAAGATGTAGATCGGAATCATTGGTTCATCATGTGTGGAGTAGGAAGAGCCAACTGCGGTAAAGGATGCAACTGATCCCGCTTCGTTAATTCCTTCGTGCAAAATCACACCAGTAGTTGATTCCTTATAAGAGAGCATGAGTTCACGGTCCACTGCCATGTATTGCTGGCCATGAGGGGAGTAGATTTTCAGCGTTGGGAAGAGTGAATCAAGGCCAAATGTGCGAGCCTCATCAGGAATAATCGGAACGATGCGGCTACCAAGTCCTGGATCTTTGACCAAGTCTTTAAGCATGCGAACAAATGCCATCGTTGTGGCTATTTCTTGCTGACCGGAACCACGGCGCACAGATTCATAGACTTCATCTGCTGGCTGTGGCAAAGGCTTAGATACCTTACGACGACGCGGAATTGATCCACCTAATTCGCGGCGACGCTCTTCCAGATATTTCATCTCAGGTGAATCAGCTGGAGGACGGTAGTAAGAAGGTGTGTATTTATCTAACTTGTCGTCAGTCAGCGGAATATTAAGGCGATCGCGGAATTCGATGATGTCTTCCAGCGTCATCTTCTTCATTTGGTGGGTGGAGTTACGTCCTTCGAAGTGCGAACCAAGAGTCCAGCCCTTAATGGTCTTTGCCAGGATGACAGTTGGCTTACCATTTTTCTGCACTGCAGCTGTATATGCAGCAAAGAGTTTGCGATAGTCGTGGCCACCGCGCTTGAGTCCCCAGACTTGATCATCAGACCAACCTGCGATCATCGCTGCCGTGCGTGGATCGCGACCGAAGAAGTGTTCGCGAACAAATGCGCCATTCTCGGCCTTAAATGTTTGGAAATCTCCATCGAGGGTGGTGTTCATCAAATTAACGAGAGCGCCTTCA
>CAIXKQ010000188.1 GCA_903920065.1 uncultured Actinomycetes bacterium | reverse complement strand
GCTTGCATCTCTGGTCGCTTATCATCGAAGAGGCGAAGCGGGTTGATCTCTGCTCGCTTGGCTGTTGCCTCATCTAAATCAAGTTTCTTGATAAAGGCCATCAAATCTATGCGATGAGCCGCACGCGACTGTGCATCTCCTAATGAGGTAATTTCCAAACGGTAGTTGCGAAGTCCTAAGTTTTTAAAGCCGCGATCTGCAATTGCAATCACTTCTGCATCAATGGCTGGATCATCCAGGCCAATCGCTTCGATTCCTACTTGGTAGAACTGTCGATAGCGTCCCGCTTGCGGACGTTCTGCTCTAAAGAATTGTCCGGAGTACCAAACCTTAACGGGAAGTTGACTACGATCTAGATTCTGTTCAATCACAGCACGCATCACACCAGCTGTTCCTTCCGGGCGTAACGTAATGGATCGGCCACCACGATCTTCAAAGGTATACATTTCTTTCGAAACCACATCGGTCGATTCACCAACGCCGCGAGTGAATAGATTTGTATCTTCAAATACCGGAAGTTCCATTAACTGATACCCGGCTAATTTTGCAGGTTGGATTAATTGATTTCGAACCCACTCGAAGGCGGAAGATTCCGGCGGCAGGTATTCCCGCACGCCTTTGGGTCCTTGAATCTTCTCGTATTTCATGAGGTCAATTCTTTCAGATAAGGGTTACTTTTTCTCTCGAATTTGATTGTGGTCTCAGGTCCATGTCCTGGAAGTACGCGCAAATCATCGCTCAGCGGTAGAACCTTCTTTAATAGAGTCTCGCGCATCTGCGCTGCACTCCCAGTCGGTAAATCTGTCCGGCCAATAGAGCCAGCAAAGAGAACATCGCCACTAATGAGTATTTCGTCATTGAGGGTGAACATGGTGGAACCACGAGTATGACCTGGCGCATGGATAGCGGTGAGCTTGAGATCTAATAGATTTATCACTTCACCATTTTTTAATTCGCGAAGATCCTTAGGTTCGGTAAATTTCATATCGCCTAATTGCGCCATCAGATCAGGCCCGTGTATCCCCGTTGGATTAGAAACGAACCGACGATCTTCGCTATGTATATATGTTGGGATTGCATAGCCATCGGCTAGCGGAACGATGGAAAATGTGTGATCTAGATGTCCATGAGTAAGCAGCGCTGCAACAGGTTTTAATTTGTATTCTTCCACGAGCATAGTTACTTCAGATGAAATATCAGGCATTCCTGGATCGATGATGATGCACTCTTGGCCCACACCCGCAGAAATCACCCAGCAGTTGGTGGCGAACATAGGCGCTGGATATGACAGAACAAGCATGGTGGACCCCAAAATCTCGCATGGATTTACTGTTGTACGGGGGTCAGGGTAGCCTTCTCCTCTTACACAAACGCACTAAACAACGAAGGCAACCGCCGACGCGCTGAGGGGGAAATCATGACCGATATCAATCCAGGAACGCTAGCTCACACACAAGTAGCACCTAGTGCAGCATCTGCACTCATTGGAGATCCTTCTCAATTCGGTCGCGTCGGAGAAGATGGAACGGTATTCGTTCGCACCTCTGAAGGTGAGAAGCCAGTTGGTTCCTACCCAGGCAAGAGCGCCGAAGACGCACTCGCATACTTCGTAAGAAAATTTGAAGCCCTCGCATCCGAGGTTGCCCTGACAGCTGCTCGTATCACAAGTGGTGCGATGGTTCCGCAGGATGCACACGAGTCTGTCAAGAAATTGCGTCAGCAAGTTCGCGAACTCAATGGCGTCGGTGATCTTGATTCCCTTGCTCTCTCAGTAGAACAGATCGAGCCACTTATTGAAGGAAACCGCGAGGCTTATGAGGCTAAGAAAGCGGCAGAGGGTGCGCTCAAGGCTGCTCGCCGCGAACAGATTCTGGTCGAGAAAGAGAAGATTGTGGCAGAAGCGGAATCACTAGCTCTGTCAGAGAATTGGAAAGTTACCGGCGATCGACTTAAGACTCTGCTCGATGAGTGGAAAGCAGCGCCTCGTCTAGATAAAAAAGCTGACGGAGATTTCTGGAAGCGCTTCTCAGCATCCCGCAATAAGTTTGATAAGCGTCGTCGCACTCACTTCGCACAGCTTGAGGCAACTTCATCTGTAGTAGCTGCGGCAAAGCTAGCAATCATCACAGAGGCTGAAAAGCTAGCGACCTCTACCGATTGGGTTGCCACGGCTCGTCGATTTAAGACACTGATGGATTCGTGGAAGACGGCTGGTCGTGGAAAACCAAGTGATGAAGCTAAGTTGTGGGCGCGATTTAAGGCAGCCCAAGATCAGTTCTTCACTGCAAAAAATGCTGATCTGGAAAAGCGCGAAGCTTCTATGACGGCAAACCTTGCAAAGCGCGAAGAACTCATTGTTCAAATCGAAGCGCTGGTTCCATTTACTGACGCAAAAGCTGCCAAGAATTCATTCCGTGAATTAATGCGCACATGGGAGAAAATCGGCATCACTCATCGCGATAAGCGAGCCGCATTCGATGCCCGCGTAGCCAAGGTTGAAGAAGTGATTAAAGAGGCCGAAGCTGAGATTTGGCGTAAGACTGATCCTGCTGCCAAAGCGCGCGCTGCTGAAGTTGTCAAGCAGCTTAGTGAATCTATTGAAAACTACCGAAAAGTTGCCGCGAAGTCACAGGCTGCCGGTAATGAGAAGAAGGCGAAAGAGGCGCTCGAATCAGCTGAAGCTCGCACCGTGTGGCTACAAGAAGCTGAAAAGCACCTCGCTGAATTTAACTAATTAAATCGAGTTAAGTTCGATAGACGTCATAGACGCCTTCAATATTTCGCACTGCAGCCAGCACGGAATCCAGATGCTTAGCATCAGCCATTTCAAAGGTAAAACGAGAGATTGCAACCCGATCTTTAGAGGTGCTCACTGCTGCACTAAGAATATTGACGTGCTGCTCTGAAAGAGTTCTGGTGACATCAGCTAACAGGCGCGCACGATCTAGCGCCTCAACCTGAATGTTAACCAGGAACAAACTTGCTGCACCTAATAACCACTTAACTCCCACTACCCGCTCACCTTGATGTTCCCGAAGATCAGTCGCGTTGATGCAATCCTCGCGGTGCACCGAAATACCAGAACCCTTGGTAATAAAGCCCATAATTGCGTCCCCTGGAACCGGAGTACAACAGCGAGCGAGTTTTACCAGCACATCATCAACGCCTTCAACTTCTACAGCGCTCGATGTCCGCTTAGTAACCTGCATCCCGGTTGGAATATTCTCTATTGTGGATTCTGGATGAGAATCCTCTACTGACATCGATGCAGTGAGTTTCTCAACGATAGAAGCAGATGAAACGTGTCCATCACCGACTGCGTTATAAAGTGCATCAATATCGGCATAATGCATGTCGTGGGCTAGCTCCAGCAGAGCGTGACCGGCGAAGATCTTCTGTAATGGAAGTCCTGCTTTGCGCATTTGACGAGCGATAGATTCACGCCCGGCGTCAATTGCTTCCTCTCTTCGTTCCTTACTAAACCAAGCCTTAATCTTCGAGCGAGCACGTGGACTCTTAACAAAATTGAGCCAATCACGGCTTGGCCCTGCATGTTCACCTTTATTGGTGACAATTTCAATCACATCACCATTGACTAACTTAGACTCAAGTGGAACAAGGCGCCCGTTGACCTTAGCGCCAGCGCATCGCAAGCCCACATCGGTGTGAACTGAGAAGGCGAAATCAACTGGTGTTGAACCTCCGGGAAGTGCCACAACTGAACCTTTAGGCGTGAAGACAAAGACTTCAGGACTTCCTAAATCAAAGCGCAGCGCTTCTAGAAATTCAGATGGATCTTCAGTCTCTTTCTGCCATTCATGTAGTTGGCGTAGCCACATCATCTCCGGCGTATTTGTCTCTGGCTCACCACCCTGCTTGTATTTCCAGTGTGCGGCGATACCGAACTCGGCTCGAGAGTGCATCTCATAGGTGCGAATCTGAATCTCGATTGCTTTACCATTTGGCCCAATGACGGTGGTGTGAAGTGATTGATAGAGATTAAATTTAGGCATCGCAATGTAATCTTTAAAACGTCCTGGAACTGGACTCCAGCGAGCGTGGATTGAACCAAGAACTGCGTAGCAGTCCTTCACATCATTTACCAGGACTCTGATTCCCACAAGATCATAAATTTCATTGAATTCTCTTCCTCGAACAACCATCTTTTGATAAACGCTAAAGAAGTGCTTCTTACGACCTGTCACGGTCGCTGTGATTAAATCCCGCTGTAGATCCTTCTCCACTGCGTCAACCACTTCTGCTGTGAGCGCATCCCGTGATGGCGATCTCTCTGCGACAAGTCTAGAAATTTCTTCAAACTTCTTCGGTTCGAGAACTGCAAATGAGAGATCTTCTAACTCCCACTTGATGGCGTTCATCCCGAGCCGGTGAGCAAGTGGGGCATAAATATCCAGGGTCTCTTGCGCCTTACGTTGTGCCGATTCGGCCGAGACGAAACCCCAGGTGCGCGCGTTATGAAGGCGATCGGCTAATTTGATTACCAATACGCGAATGTCACGGGACATCGCAATAACCATCTTGCGAACGGTCTCCGCTTCTGCGGTTGGACCATAAGTTAATTTATCGAGCTTGGTAACTCCATCAACCAGGTTGGCTATCTCATCACCAAAATCTGCGCGCAGTTGCTGCAGCGAATATGGAGTATCTTCAACAGTGTCGTGCAAAAGTGAGGCGACAATAGTGATTTCGTTTAAACCAAGCTCAGCCAGAATGAGTGAAACGGCAACTGGGTGGGTGATGTAATCCTCGCCAGATTTTCTTAGCTGTCCTTCATGAGCTGTGCGAGCAATTTCAAAAGCTCGTGTTATCTCTGCGCCATCACTGTGAGGATGATGCTCCTTAAGCACACCTATAAGAGGTGCGATTAAGGTTTCTGTATCCATATGCAAAAAGGTTATTTGCGACCTTTGCGCTTAGGTTGATTACGTGGACCACGGCTCACTGTTGTTTGTGGTGCCTTATCTTCTGTGACCACTACTGCTCCCCCGCGAGCTGCAACTCTCTTAGCAAGTGCCTGCATCGCAGGTTCCTTTTCACGAAGAGATGCCAGAAATGGTGGTGCGATAAACACAGATGAATAAGTTCCCACTGCGAGCCCAATGAAGAGAGCCAGGGAAAGATCTTTCAATGTTCCAGCACCGAGTAATCCAGCGCCCACGAAAAGAATCGAACCTACAGGTAAGAGTGCGATGATGGATGTGTTCGCAGAGCGAACAAGTGTCTGATTGACAGCCAAGTTGGCTGCTTGTGAATATGTTTGCTTGCTATTAGCAGTCACAGATTTCGTATTCTCTCGGACCTTATCGAAGACCACGACAGTGTCATAGAGTGAATATCCAAGAATGGTGAGGAAACCAATCACCGTTGCCGGGGTGACATCGAATCCAACAACTGCATAAATACCTACGGTAATGAGAACGTCGTGCACCACTGCAACAATTGCAGCAAGTGCCATCTTGGGCTCAAATGCCATTGCCAGAAAGAGCATAACTGCCAATAAGAATGCGATGAGACCGTAGATGGCCTTCTTAGTAATTTCCTTACCCCACGATGGTCCAACAATCTGGGTATCAATAGATTCGGCTGGAACGTCGAAAGTGAAGGTCAGAACATTTTCTGCAGCTGTTGCTTGTGCTGGGGTGAGTGCACCGGTTTGAATGCGAATCTTATTATCGCCAATCTTCTGCACGATTGCCTCGCCCGGAATATCGAAATTAGAAGCAGCCTTCCTTCCCTGCTCAAGTGTGATTCCAGGTTTTGTCACTGTGTAAGAAGCTCCACCTTTGAATTCAAGACCTAAGTGAAGACCTTGAATAGTCAGTGCGGCGATTGAGATGAGGATAAAGAAGGCTGAAATCGAGTACCAACGCTTACGATTTTCAACGATATTAAAGGAAGTCTCACCAGAATAGAGACGTCCACCAAGACCTGAGATTTTTGCCATTGTCTTATGCCTCCACAGTAGTAGTTGAAGTATTTGCTCTCGCACGCTTAAGTCCGACGCTCTTAGGTGAGAAGCCTGAGAGCGGATGACCGGAGGCAAAGAAATTGATTCGGGATATCACAGTGACAAGTGGCTTGGTGAAGATGAAGACGACTATCAAGTCAACGAGTGTGGTGAGCCCTAGTGTGAATGC
>CAIXKQ010000187.1 GCA_903920065.1 uncultured Actinomycetes bacterium | reverse complement strand
CCAGTCAATCATCTATACATGTTATTGGTCAGCGCCGGAGCACTTACTTTCTTAGGTTTGGTGATGGTTTTCTCTGCTTCCTCGATTCACTCACTTGATACGCGCGGAACAGCGCTCACTATCGTTTTACGACAGATCATATTTTTGATATTGGCACTTCCGCTCGCGGCTTATCTGGCAAAGTTAAGTGCTCAGCAATGGAATACCTTCGGAAAACTTGGATTTATGCTCTCCATTGCGATTCTGATGATTCTGCTGATTCCGGGGGTTGGTAGGACTGTCAACGGAAATACGAACTGGATCGATTTCAAATTTTTCGATGTGCAGCCAAGTGAAATTGCGAAGTTCTTTATGATTCTATGGGCGAGCCATCAACTGGCTCGCCGAGAACTCAGTGGCAAGTTAGATACCCATGTTTTGAAGTTAATCGCCCCTGCTTTCTGTTTGATTCTCTTCTTAGTCATGTTAGGAAGGGACTTGGGAACTGCCTCTGTCATTGCCGTGATTTTGGCTGGATTACTCTTCGTCTCAGGAATCAGATTGCGAGTTTTTGGCACTATCTGTGCAATAGGTGCAATGGTATTTGCAGCACTTGTTGTGACATCGAGCTACCGCATGCAGAGATTCTTAGTCTTTCTCGATCCATTTGCACCTGAAGATTACAAAGATCTCGGATGGCAGCCGGCCCACAGTTTGCTCGGACTTGCCAGTGGTGGACTCTTTGGAGTTGGCCTCGGTGGCAGCCGCCAGAAATGGGGAAACCTTCCCGAGGCACATACCGATTTCATCTTTTCAGTCATCGGTGAAGAGCTAGGACTTGTGGGAACGCTGGGAGTTCTCATACTGATTGCAACCCTGATTTACGCTATTTTTAGAATTGCCTTACGCGCGCAAGATCCGATGACACGGTATGCATGTGCTGGAATTGGTATCTGGATTGCAGTGCAATCATTTCTCAATATTGGTTCGGCAACGAGCGTGCTTCCGGTGGTGGGAGTCACGCTGCCGCTAGTTTCATACGGTGGTTCGGCACTCGTTGCAACAATTTGCGCCCTGGGATTCGTTGCTGGGGCCGCGCTGCGCGATCCTGAAGTTCGAAAAGAAATTGTAAAGAAGCGCCAGAAGTGACTCGCATTCTCTTTGCCGGTGGTGGCACCGCAGGACACATCGAACCTGCTCTTGCCGTTGCTCGTCAGTGGAAATCAACACATCCCCAAGACCGGATTGATTTCCTAGGCACTTCATCTGGACTTGAGACAAGAATTATTCCTGAGGCAGGATTTAACCTGCTGCTCATTACCAAAGTGCGCATTGCTCGTTCACTTTCGCCCTCTTTAATTCTTGCACCCATGACGCTCATCAAATCTATTGCGCAGTGCCTGATCCATCTGCGCGGTGTTGATCTCCTTGTTGGATTTGGTGGTTATGTTTCCGGACCTGCATATATTGCGGCAGCGTTAAGGCGTATTCCCATTGTTATTCATGAAGCAAATGCCAAGCCCGGGATGGCTAATCGCTTAGGTGCACTATTTACAAAGCACACTGCCGTTGCCTACCCCGTCACTAGCGGCTCATTAGCGCACTCACTTATCGTGGGCCTGCCGCTGAAAGAAAATATTACGCTGGCATTTTCGCGCGCCGAGCAAAACTGGGCTGGTGCGCGAGTGGCCGCAAAATCCGCCCTCGGCTTTGATGGGCAGAAGCCACTGGTATTTGTCTTTGGTGGCTCCCAAGGATCGACTGCTATCAATAGCGTGATTACTGAATCCAAGGGCGAGCTGGCAGTGCGAGGAATTCAAATTTTGCATGGCGCTGGCGGCTCAGCCGAAATCATGTCATCGGATGAGAACTACCAAGTTCACCCCTACATTTCCGATATGGCAACAGCGTATTTAGCAGCAGACCTTGTTATTTCTCGAAGTGGCGCTGTCACCTGTGCTGAGGTGGGCACCTTAGGTAAATTTGCACTCTTTATTCCGCTGCCAGTGGGTAACGGAGAACAGCGGCTGAATGCAGCAGAGTTAGTCAGCAGCGCTCGAGCAGAAATTTGTGATCAAAGAGAATTCACATCCAGTTGGCTCATGGGAAACATCGAGCGACTTCTGGCAAAGAGTGCCCAGTGCCAAGCAAGTGGCTCCGCTAAAGATATGCAGGCAGCTGCAAAGATTGCATCACTGATGGAATTTGTGCTGGCGGGAGGAAAATAGGTGCACTCCCTACACGGTAAGAAGATTCACTTTATCGGAATCGGTGGTTCTGGAATGAGTGGACTGGCGCGTATCGCCCTCTCTGATGGAATTGCCGTCAGTGGTTCAGATTCCAAAGATTCCACTGTGCTCAGTGCACTTGTTGCTTTGGGCGCCACTGTGTATTCACAGCATGCCGCTGAAAATGTTGTGGGAGCTGACGTGGTGATCTATTCAACGGCTATCTCATCTACTAATCCTGAAATGTCATATGCAGTGGAGCGATCCATTCCAATCCTCACCCGTGCGCAAGCACTAGCGCAATTAATGGTGGGCACAAAGAGCATCGCAGTTGCCGGCACCCACGGAAAAACCACGACCTCATCGATGTTGACCGTTGCCTTGCAGGCATGCGGAAGCGATCCATCATTTGCCATTGGTGGCACCTTGATGGCATCGGGTGCCAATGCTCATAGAGGTACAGGTCAATATTTTGTTGCTGAAGCAGATGAATCTGATGGCTCATTTATTGAATACAAACCACTGTCAGCAATAGTTACCAATATTGAGCACGACCACGTTGACTTCTTTCACACCCCACAAGAGGTAACGACTGCCTTCGCCAACTTTGCTGCCACCATTTCACCCGGCGGATTTCTTATCTACTGTGCCGATGATGAAGGTGCTCGCAAGCTAGGTGGGCAATCACACCCTTTCACCACCGTCTCTTATGGCGAAGCTGAAGGTGCCGACCTTCGCATTGATCAGATCGCACTGCTGCCGATGGGATCCAGCGCTCGAGTTATTTGGCATGGTCGCACCGTGGGAACACTGGAGTTGCAAGTACCGGGCCATCACAATGTGCTCAACGCCGCTGCATGTATTGCAATGGGGCTAAGTCTGGGCGAGCCCATCCACCAACTGCTAGCTGGCCTTCATAGTTTCCGTGGTGCTGGGCGCCGCTTTGAACTCAAAGCCACCGAACATGGAATTCGAATCATTGATGATTACGGCCACCATCCGACTGAAATATCTGTGACCTTAGATGCGGCACGCAGATATGCAGGTGATGGACGGGTACTGGTCATCTTCCAACCACATCGCTATTCACGCACCCAGGCTTTCTTGAATGAATTCGCAACCTCACTAGATAAGGCAGATGACGTCACGCTGTTGGAAATCTATGCTGCAAGTGAGAAACCAATCCCTGGAATTTCAGCAGAGCTGATTGCCGAGAAGATGCAACATGGACACTTCATTCCGAATTTCGCACATGCCGCAGAGCGCATGATCGAATTAGCCAAACCTGGAGATGTAATCATCACGCTGGGAGCCGGAGATGTTAATTCGTTAGCTCCCATCATCGCCGAAGGGCTGAACAAGCGCTTTGCCTAAAATTAATAGACTCACCATTGTCACTGGAACTCTCATATTGATTTTTCTTGGTTTGATCTATCTCTTTGCCTGGTCTTCAGTCTTTACCGCCAAGAGCATTGTCATATCTGGGGCGCCAACAGTTGAATCAAAGAAATTAGTTCTTAGGACATCAGGTGTTCTTGTTGGAGAGAAGATGGCGCGCATCGAACCGCGTTCAGTGGCTCAACGTTTGAGTGCCTTGACCTGGATTCGTGAAGTTCAAGTCTCGCGGAATTGGATCAGCGGCGATGTGGGGATTGCAATTGCGCCTCGAAAACCCAGTGCATATTTTGCTGGCAAAACCATTGACTCCACCGGGACGATATTTCTGCTCCCCGGATTTAAGGGAGCAGATCTGCCCTATGTCTCTGCCTCTACTCCAGCCCTAGGAGTCGATGCCATCGCCCTCTTTCGCTCTCTGCCAGAAAATTTTCGGAGCAGGATAATTTCCCTATCGGCACGTAATGAATCCAACTTCTCCATGCGCCTTGCTTATCAGGGCAGAGAACTGGCGGTGAAGTGGGGCGCTAACGAGAAAAGTGCCTTAAAAGTTCAGGTATTTAACGCACTCGTGAAACTGCCTGAGAATAAGAATCTTCGCAGAGTAGATCTCTCGGCTGCACATGCACCTATTGTTAAATAGCGATGAGTGATCAATCTTTTTTACATTGATTTCTGCTAAAAATGTATCAATGTGTAGTTGAGAAAATAGTTCGTGGCGGTCTTTGATTACTACTACCTAACGCCATACCTTCAGCGCAAAGATAAAGAGAAGAAATGTAAGTCTCAAGTCGAGGTTTACAGTTCGCAAGGGGGACTCACGTGGCTGCACCACAGAATTACTTAGCTGTCATCAAAGTTGTCGGTATCGGTGGCGGTGGAGTAAATGCAATTAACCGAATGATTGATGTCGGTTTAAAAGGCGTTGAGTTCATTGCAATTAATACAGATGCACAACACTTGTTAATGAGTGATGCCGATGTGAAATTAGATATTGGTCGCACATCAACAAAAGGTTTGGGAGCAGGCGCTGCTCCAGAAAAAGGTCGACAAGCAGCAATCGATCACACCGAAGAGATTGAAGAAATTCTTCGCGGTGCAGACATGGTCTTCGTTACCGCTGGTGAAGGTGGTGGCACCGGAACTGGTGGCGCACCTATCGTTGCAAAGATTGCGCGCGATCTCGGAGCACTCACCATTGGTGTTGTTACAAAACCATTCTCATTCGAAGGAAAGATTCGTTCCCGTCAAGCAGATGAAGGAATCGAGCTACTTCGTGAACAAGTAGATACTCTTATTGTTATTCCAAATGATCGACTCCTTGCCATCTCTGATCGTTCCATTACAGCAGTGGACGCATTTAAGAGCGCGGATCAAGTTCTACTATCAGGTGTTCAAGGAATTACTGAGATCATCACACAGCCAGGTTTGATTAACCTCGACTTTGCCGATGTGAAGACAGTGATGACTGATGCTGGATCTGCCCTAATGGGAATTGGTTCTGCGCGCGGTGAAAACCGAGCAACCAGAGCTGCTGAGTTAGCAATTTCGAGTCCACTTCTTGAAGCTTCAATCGATGGCGCAATGGGAGTTCTTCTCTCTGTTGCAGGTGGCTCTGATCTCGGTCTCTTTGAAATTAACGAAGCGTGTGAATTGGTACAAAATGCAGCACATCCAGAGGCGCGCATTATCTTCGGAACCACAATTGATGACGCACTTGGTGATGAAGTTCGCATTACTGTCATCGCTGCTGGTTTTGCTGGCGGGGAACCAACAAAGGTTCAGATGCCGGTTATTAACGCATCGACTTTAGGCGGAGTAGCTGATCCCATTCCTTCCAATGATCCGCTCTCTGTAGCACTTGATCTCGACTCATCTAGTCCACGTAAGCGCGTGACCTTTGAAGAACTGATTGCGGAAGATGAGATAGATGTACCAGATTTTATGAAGTAGGCCAGAGGCTCATCGCCATGAAATCGGCACTATGAATTATCGCTTTACCAATCGCACCGGAGGCGCAAGCACCGGTGCTTTTGCATCTGCCAATCTTGGTTTTCATGTGGGAGATGACCCAGATCAGGTAGCGCAAAATCGAGCACAGCTCTTCGAAGAGTTCGGCCCAGTAGCTTTTATGACTCAAGTCCACGGTGATCGAGTGGCAGTTGTGGAAGATGTCAGCGATGTGGATCCCACAGCCGATGCCTTGGTTACTGGAATTCCGGGCATAACGCTGGCAGTGCAAGTAGCGGATTGCATTCCACTCTTGCTCATCTCTTCGCAATCAGTGGCTGCAGTTCATGTTGGAAGAAAGGGGCTCGTGAACGAAGTTACCCTGCGTGCACTAGAAGTGATGCGAGATATGGGAGCTAGTGAGATCCGAGCAGTAATAGGACCTGCAATCTGTGGCGTGTGTTATGAAGTTTCAGAAGAAATCTTCACAGAGGTGACCGCGCTCCACCCTGCTGCTGCATCAAGAAGCGCGCTAGGTAATCCCGCCCTTGATTTACCCGCCGCCCTTGTCAAAGTACTTCAGAGCCAGAAGATCGCAGTTGAAATTGCGGGTGGGTGCACCGTAGAAAGTAGTGATCTCTTTTCATACCGTCGAGATGGAGTGACGGGGCGACAGGCTGGGTTGGTCTGGCTATGAACCGTCGCGATGAGATAGCTGCAAATCTATTGGCCGTTCAGGGCAAAATTACCCGTCCGGATGTCACTCTGATCGCTGTGACAAAAACTTACCCGGTAAGTGATGTGCAGATTTTGCACGAATTAGGTGTGAGAAATTTTGGAGAGAATCGCAATGAAGAGGGGTTGGAGAAAGCTGCGCTAGTAGAGGGTCGCTGGCATTTCCAGGGAGAAATCCAAAGTCGCAAGCTACGTGATATCGCACGTTGGGCAGATGTCATTCATTCACTCGATGATGCATCTCACGCCACAAAGCTAAATTCGGTGACTGAAAAAGAGATTGATGTTTTTCTGCAGCTTTCACTCGATGGCGACCCGGCGCGAGGGGGAGTGAGCGCTTTGGAGCTAGCCGCCCTTGGCGCACATGTGCATACTTTGCCAAATGTGAATCTGGTCGGACTGATGTGTGTACTGCCACTTGGCGTCGAAGCACGGATCGGCTTCACTGAAGTTGCAAAAATCCATCGTGATTTTCAAGGTGAATTTCCCGGCGCACAATCGCTATCGGCCGGAATGTCGGGCGACTTTGAAATTGCCATTGATTGCGGTGCGACACATATACGCGTGGGTAGCCAAATCCTCGGGATGCGCCCGCCCCACGGGTAACCTATTCACATGTCAGCACTCAATAAAATGATGGGCTTCCTTGGCCTGGTCGATACCGAGCAAGAGGGCGCAATTGCAGAAGTTCCATCACGTCCTGCTGCCCCACGTGCCCAACGCGAACGCACAGGCGTCACAGTTCTGGGTTCTCATAGCGTTTCTCATTCAGCAAGTCAGCCGGCAATGATCGAAGAGCCGGCGAATCAATACAACATTGTCACTTTGCAACCACGTTCATATTCAGAGGCTCGCAAAGTGGGTGAGTACTACCGTGAAGGTAATCCAGTCATCATCAATTTAGATGACATGGAAGAGAGTGAACGTAAGCGCCTTGTAGATTTCTCAAGTGGTCTTGTATTTGGTCTACATGGCCGCATTGAGCGAATTAGTCTCAAAGTTTTCTTGCTCTCACCTGCAAATGTAAATGTGAGCAACGAAGATAAAACTGCTGCGCAAGCAAGCTTCTTCAACCAGA
This sequence comes from uncultured Actinomycetes bacterium, assembly GCA_903920065.1. Taxonomy (GTDB): domain Bacteria; phylum Actinomycetota; class Actinomycetes; order Nanopelagicales; family Nanopelagicaceae; genus Planktophila. The sequence continues at coordinate 3,351 of CAIXKQ010000187.1, read as the reverse complement.
GCTGAGGTAAGTTTTTATGATTACCTCATTACTGCTGCAAGTAATCGGTCTATTCAAGTTTGCCCTCTTTGCCCGAATCATTATTGATTACATCAGAATGTTTAAGCGTGACTGGCGCCCATCGCCATTCATCTCATCAATATTTGAAGTGATTTATTCAATTACCGATCCACCGATGAAGTTTGTCCAACGCTTCGTGCCTCCACTGCGCGTGGGCGGAATAGCGCTAGATCTTTCCTTTATCGTGATCTTGATTGCACTCAGCTTGCTTCAGCGAGTAATTCTGATCGTTCTGTAATTCCCTTTACAGTTATCAAGCTTTACTCAGCTCAACATTGACACCGAGCTCACTCTCAATAGTTGCAATAGTGGAATCTTCAGTCATGGACAGTGCGAGAACCTCATCTGAGATATGTGCGATATTGGAATTAATTGTTGCAACCATTTCAGCAGGTGCGCTCCACTTGACGTGAATCCGGTCTGAGATTTCAAAGCCATCACTCTTTCTGCGCTCTTGAATGAGGCGAATTACTTCGCGCACATGCCCCGCGGCAATCAGCTCGGGGCTTAGGGCTAGGTCTAAGGCAACGCTCTCACCATCATGGCTAGCAACCATCCACCCACTCTTAGGCACTTCAGTAATGACTAGGTCATCTAAATCAAGTGCGAACTGACCAACTTCTGCCGATCCAGAACTCCGCAACTGCTTTACAAGTGCGGTGGCATCAGCTGCGCCAATAAGTTTGGCGACATCTTGAACTGCTTTTCCATATTTTGCACCGAGTGATTTGAAGTTAGCCTTCACAGAGATATCCACCAGATCCCCATCAGCATCGGCGATATCTTCCAGGTCAATCACATTGAGCTCATCAGAGATTTGCTCTTTCATATCAGTAGGCAACTGGGCCCAACCTTGGGCAGAGATCAAAGCGCGCTGGAGCGGTTGACGAATTTTGATTCCAGATTCAGCTCGAGCTGAGCGGCCTAGTTCAACCACACGACGAGTCATTGCCACATGAGCATTGAGTGAGCGATCGATAAGTTTTGGATTAGAGATAGGGAAATCTGTGAGGTGGACAGAATCTGAAACATTGGTATCGGCAACTCGCACTAGCTCCTGCCACGCATGTTCAGTAATGAAGGGAACCATCGGTGCAAGTAGTTGCGTTAAGGTCACCAAGCATTCGTGCAGAGTGGCAAGAGCTGCCGCATCACCATCCCAGAAACGTCGACGTGATCTGCGCACATACCAGTTAGATAAATCATCAATAAAGCGCGCTAGCACTTTACCGGCGGCCTGTGAATCAAAGTCGTTATAGGCAGAGTCAACCTCTGCGATGAGAGCATTGAGCTCACTGATAATCCAACGATCCATCAGTGATCGATCTTTTAGGGCCGGGCTCTGAGACAGTTCGAATTTAGATGCCTCGGCATAGAGAGCGTGGAATGAGATTGTGTTCCAGTAGGTAAGTAGAGTTTTTCTGACCACATCAGATATCGCATCGTGTCCCACACGGCGGGCAGACCATGGCGAACCAGCTGCCAACATGTACCAACGCACCGCATCTGCGCCATGTTGATCCATTAGCGACATTGGCTCCAGCACATTGCCAACATGCTTACTCATCTTGCGACCATCTTTATCAAGAATATGGCCCAGACAGAGAACGCTCTTATATGAACTTTGATCAAAGACCAGCGTTCCAATTGTCATCAGGGTGTAGAACCAACCGCGAGTTTGATCAATAGCCTCGCAAATGAAATCTGCTGGGTAGGCAGCCTTGAACTTCTCAACTGAGCCAGCCTTATGTGGATACCCCCACTGCGCAAAGGGCATCGCACCTGAGTCATACCAACAATCGATGACCTCGGGAACGCGGTTCATGACCGATGCGCACTCACTGCAGGCAAATGAAATGTCATCTACGAAGGGGCGGTGTGGATCTAAGTTACTCAACTCTTGACCGGCAAGTTCGCCCAACTCCTTCAAGGAATCAACGCAGACTTCATGCTTATTTTCACAACGCCAAATGGGCAGTGGAGTTCCCCAATAGCGGTTGCGTGAAAGAGCCCAGTCGATATTGTTATTAAGCCAATCACCGTAGCGACCGGTTTTAATGGTCTCTGGATGCCAATCTGTCTTGGCATTTTCACGAATCAATTCATCTTTAATGGAAGTCGTGCGGATATACCAAGAGGGCTGTGCGTAATAAATCAGCGCGGTGTGACAGCGCCAGCAATGTGGGTACTCATGCTCATAGGGTTGGTGCTTATAGAGCGCCCCACTTGCTTTGAGCTCTTTTACCAATGGCTTGTCAGCATCTTTAAAGAACATGCCACCGACTACTGCAACCTCAGGTAAGAAAGTTCCATCTGGTGCAATCGGATTTACTACCGGCAGTCCGTAGGAACGGCAGACCAATAAGTCATCGGCGCCAAATGCGGGGGATTGATGCACCAGACCGGTGCCATCCTGGGTGGTGACATAAGTAGCTAGAACAACAAAATGAGAATCTGGAATATCAACGTAGGTAAATGGACGGGTATATGTGGTGCGCTCTAGATCTGCGCCCTTGATTGTCTTGAGAATCTCGTGTTCACCAGCAACGACCGAGAGCAATGGCTCGGCAACTACCAACACTTCACTGACATCATCAACAGTTGCTTTGACTACAACGTAATCAACATCTGGGTGCACGGCAATTGCGGTATTAGATACCAACGTCCAGGGCGTTGTTGTCCAGACAAGTAGCGATGCTTTTAGATCAGAGAGTTCACCCGATGTGATGGGAAAGCGCACATAGACAGATGGATCAACCACAGTTTCGTAACCTTGCGAGAGCTCGTGATCAGAAAGCCCAGTTCCACAACGTGGGCAATAAGGTGCTACTCGATGGTCTTGAACAAGCAGGCCCTTCTTCCAAATTTCCTTAAGGCTCCACCACACAGATTCAACATATTCAGGTGCCATCGTCCAATATGCTTCATCGAAATCAACCCAGAAACCCATTCGCTCGGTCATCTGCGTAAATGCACCTACGTGTCGAGTTACTGATTTACGACACTTATCGTTAAATGGTGCGATTCCGTACTTTTCAATATCGCCTTTTCCTGCAAAGCCAAGTTCTTTCTCCACTGCAATTTCTACCGGTAGGCCATGACAATCCCAGCCTGCTTTACGGGTGACGTATCTACCTTTCATAGTTTGATAACGAGGAAATACATCCTTAAATACACGAGCTTCAATGTGGTGTGTGCCTGGCATTCCATTGGCTGTCGGTGGACCTTCATAAAACGTCCAAGGTTCTTGGCCCGCGCGAGATTCGGTGCTCTTTTCAAAGATTTCGTTAT
>CAIXKQ010000186.1 GCA_903920065.1 uncultured Actinomycetes bacterium | reverse complement strand
TCTCAAGTGATGGTGTGACTGTACGTTCTTCGAGTTCTGGATCGAGAATGACCATTAATTCATAGTGACGCATGCGTTAACCCGACCTCCTTTGGACTAAGACGGCCACGGCATTTCCGTGACAGGAGGGTTAATACTCCTAAAAAACACGCTCCGAAGGATTGTGTAATTCAGGACGCTAAGGGTAACTCTCGCCTGTTGATAAGAGAAATTCGCTCGGAAATACGCGGGATTTTTGATGGCGGGCGGCTAGGCGCAGGAGCAAGAGGATTGAGGCACCGATCCGGACCAGGGTAATGACGGAATATGCCGCAACCGGCAGACCGAATTTCGCACCCGTCACGGTGGCAAGGTGTTGCCAGATTGCGAAGTGATACAAGAGCTCACATCCTTGCCAGAAGAAGAACACAGCCAAGTCTTTCTTATCAATAAGTGCGATGACTGCAAGGGGTGTTAACCAGAGAACGTATTGCGGTGAATAGACCTTGCTCGCTGCCATCACGATGATAAAGATAAAGATCGCTGTGTGAGCAAGGGTGGGTGGTTGAGTGAGTTGGAGTAAATAAATGATGAGCGCAGTAGTTCCAATGAGTAAACAAAGAACAGATAAATAGTTTTGGTGGGTGAGGTTAAGACCTAAATTAGAGAGGGCATACCAAATCGAACCCCAGTCAGATCCGCGGTTGAGGTTAAGTGAGTAAAAGCGCCACCACCCTTGTGGTGTTGTGAGAAATACCGGTGCGTTGATCGCAACAAATGTCGCCGCGGTGATCAGGAAATATTGGGCAAACCTTGCAATCTTTTCTCGGCGAAAAAAAATCAGCGCGATGGGGATGAGTAAGAAGATGGGGAGAAACTTTGTTGAGATAGAAATTCCAAGAAGTATCGCACTTGGTAATTCGATTTTCTTATCGAAGAGGTAAATGGCTGCAAGCATCGTAGCTATCGCCCATAGATCCCAGTTGATATAGAGCGAGGCAACCGCTGCCGGTGCTAGCGGAAGTAAGTAGGCAAATTCAGGTTTGATCTTAAATGTGATGAAAGAAATAAAGAGAAAGAGCAACGCTAAGAGAAGTATGTTGATGTGGAAGTAATTAGCTACTCCTTGCGGGATAAGTTTTGCAGTAACCCACATAATTGCACCCTGAACAACGGGGTATTCAACTGCGTTCTCGGCACTGGAATAAGCCCACTTGCCTTGATCTAATTCACGTTCGCCATACAGCGCCGGAATATCTGAATAACATGCATGCACATACTGTCCCGGTGATTGCCAGCCTTCAACGTTGCAGTAATTGAACTTGGCGAAACTAACTAGCGATGAAAGCACTGCAAGAAGTAATACAACGCGAATTCCAACGCGCATGAGGTATTACTTTTTCTTCATTGTTTGAACGCCGCCACTTGTCATGACGATGGGTTCTAGGCCACCAATATTTGAAGGTGCCGGAAAACTCATGATGGGTTCATCTTTCAGGGCGGCCTTCATAAAATAGGTCCAGATTCTTGCCGGGAATGTTCCACCTGTCACAGATGTGAGGCCGCCTATTCCATTCAGTGATTCAGATGCGCTATCGCGAAAGAGGGCAACCGATGCCGCTAGCTGTGGTGTGTATGCGCTAAACCACGCTGACGCATTTGATTGCGATGTTCCAGTTTTTCCAGCAGCTGGGCGCCCTAGTGCCAGGGCTGCCGACCCGGTTCCACCATTGACCACACTTTTAAGTGCGTAGGTGAGATCAGCCATTACCTCTTTACTAAATACTTCTTGTGTCTGTGCTTTACCTTGATAGAGCAGTCCTTTATTTGAACCGGTTACAGATGCCACCATGTAAGGCTTTGAATACACACCTTGAGCTGCAAATGTTGCATAAGAATTTGCAACATCAATCACGTGCGGGCTTGCAACGCCTAACACAACAGAAGGAGTTGCAATCATCGCCACGTTCTCGGGAATTCCGGCACGTCTTGCTGCATCAACAACTTTATCCATGCCAGCTTTCATGCCAAGTGGAACAAATACGGTATTGATTGAGTGTTGTGTTGCGGTGAGTAGATCTACCTGGCCCCAGCCTTCATCTCCGTAATTAGATACTTCATAAGGTCTTCCTAAGTCATCAAAAGTTTGCGGTGAATCACCATTCCACATCGATGTCAGCGGGATACCAGCCTCAAGGCCGGCAACGAGTGCAAAGGGCTTAAAGGTAGAGCCGGCTAGCGCGATGGACTGGGTGGCATCGTTAAGTTGGCGAACTACATAATCATCTCCACCATACATGGCAATTACTTCACCAGTACCGGGACGAATAGCAACGAGTGCGGTGTGCAGATTTTTTGGGGCATCAGCAGGTGTGAATTTATTAACCGCATCAACTGCAGCTTGTTGCGCACGTTGGTCGAGCGTTGTCTTAATGACATAGCCACCTACGAGTAACTGGTCTTGGGTAAATCCGAGTTTGCTGAGCTCTTTTTGTACCGCATCAATAATGTATCCCTTAGGGCCACTGAGTTGTCCAGATGTTGTACGAGGTGCAACACGTGGCATCTTGGCAGCTTTAGCTTCTTCTTCAGTAATCCATTTGTTATCCAGCATTCCTTGAATGACATAAGCAAATCTATTTTCGAGTCGGGCTGCGTTCTCTTTAGAGAGCGAAGGGTCGTAATAACCGGGGGCTCGCAAGATACTTGCGATGACTGCTGACTGGGAGATGCTCAATTGATGAGCATTTCGGTTGAAGTATTGCTGCGCCGCAGTCTGCACGCCGTAAGAGCCTCGACCAAAGTAAATGGTGTTGAGATAGTTCTCTAAAATCTGATCTTTCGAGAGCGCATTTTCTAGCTTGAGTGAGATAACAAGTTCTTTTATTTTTCTCTGGATTGTGCGACTTGGTGATAAAAATGCTGTCTTTGCATATTGCTGAGTGATTGTTGAGCCACCCTCACCATTGAGGTTACCCGACCTGAGGTTATTGAGTAGTGCTCGTGCAATGCCGGTTGGACTAAAGGCGCGGTTGGCATAAAAATTGCGATCTTCTGCCGCCATCACTGCATAACGCAGACGAAGTGGAATTTTTGCAAGCGGTAAAATTTGTCTATTCTGTGTTCCTACGCGACCAATTTCAGAACCATTTGAATATTGGATGACGGTAGATTGGCTATTTACATAGGCATTGGGATCTGGAATTGAAACGGTAAACCAGGCAAATGCGAAGAGAGTTGCACCCGCAATAAAACCAAAGCCCGCCAGGAAGATTCCGGCTCGGATCAACTTGGTTTTAATCATTTGGCTAGATTACTGGGTAAATATGTCTACTTCAGCGAAGCGAAGTCTTCATCTTCGAGTGTGCGCTGGCGACGCGGAGCTTTACGCTCGCGGCCATCGCCTAATAAGTATGTAGAGCACAAGTGATTCCAGGAACAATCACGACAGACCTCAACAACATACACAGAGAACTCTCCGAATTCTTTCTCCATCTCTGCAAGTTCAGCTCCATTTTTAATGCGGCCAGAGAATTGCCCAAGTTGATCACCAAATGTGTATCGCAGTTCTACCAACCCATCTTTCTTACAAACCGGGCATTTGCGCTCAGCTTTCTCACCATGATGTTTAGCTGCTCGCATCAAATATGGGTCTGCATCACATGCATCGACAACGCCACGAAAGAGAGCGAGCAGGGTCGCACGCTTATCAAGTGAATAGTCGATGAACCCTCGTCGAGTCTGCATAATAGGAGAAGAATAATCCCCTTTCCTTAACTACGCTTCCCTTATGACTTTGTGGCAATTGCTCAGAGATCCGAAACTTTCTCGCTTGCTCCGAATCCGTTGGTCTGGTCAAGTCACCGATGGAATTTTCCAGAGCGCCCTCGCATCATTCGTGCTTTTTTCACCTGAACGGCAAGCTAGCGCGGTTAATGCAGCGGTGGCATTTGCGGTCGTGCTTCTTCCTTATTCTGTAGTGGGTCCATTTGTTGGAACGTTGCTCGATAGATTCTCGCGCCAACGAGCAATATTTTTCTCTAACCTCACTAGGTCTTTCACACTTGTTGTAATCGCACTCTTAATCTTTAATGGGAAAACCGGGCTGGAAATTACTGTTTTTGTTTTGGTTGCATTTGGTGTGAATCGATTAATTCTTGCCGGGTTATCTGCCGGAATTCCACTGATGACAACACCAAAAGAACTTATCTCCGCAAATGCGCTAGCTGTCACCGGAGGTTCGGTTTTTGTTGTGCTTGGCGGAGGAATTGGCTTAGGTATTCGCCAGCTTCTTGATCTGTCTGAGAGCGCCGACCACGCCGATGCCGTGCTCATACTTGTAGCCGCGTTCGGATATCTCATTGCTGCAGTATTTACTTCACTCATTGGTAAGGGTGAGATCGGGCCGCGCCCACATGAAATTGTTAAGGGAAGTTTTACGCAAGGACTTATTGAAATGCGTGAAGGTTTCCAATTCCTACAAATCCACGCCGATGCTGCCCGCGGAATCGCAGCAACAGCAATCCATCGTGGCGGACTTACCGCACTTACCTTGACCACGTTATTACTTGAAAGAAATACTTTTAATGACCCTGCCGACAGTGAGGCTGGTCTTACTGGATTAAGTGTGACCTTATCTATTGCAGCTACCGGCTTTGTTATTGGAGCACTTGCCGCCCCTTACGGCGTGCGAAAAGTTGGGCGACACCGTTGGATTCGCTTATCAATCTTTGCGGCAAGTTTTGGTTCGCTCTTACTTGTTATAGATCGCACTCCCATTCTTCTTGGAGCTACTGCGTTTTTTACCGCGATGTGTGGTCAAAGTGTAAAAGTAACAAATGATGCCCTGGTGCAATCAAAGATTGATGACTACTTCCGCGGTCGTGTTTTTTCTGTCTATGACGTAGTTGTCAATGCTGCGATCGTTACCGGCGCTCTCTTTGCTGCCTGGATTTTGCCGATCAGCGGTGATTCATGGTTGTTGCCACTCATTGTTGCAATCTCTTGGATTCTGGTTGCCACAGTATTGCTACGCCCAGAAAAATTCTTTCTTAAGGATGCCGCCTAGCTTTCCACCACTGTAATAACTCTTGCGTCGCACGTTCTTCGCCCAGCGGCCCATGTTCCATACGTAGCTCCATCAGGAAATCTAGGGCCTTACCAACATCTGCCGAAGGTTTGAGATCAAGTAATTGCATTACTTGGGCGCCATCTAAATCTGGGCGAATCTTTGATAACTCTTCTTCCTCTTCCAGCTTTGCAATGCGTGCTTCAAGACCGTCATATGTTCGAGCTAGTCGTTCTGCTTTCTTTGCATTGCGAGTGGTGCAATCGGCGCGAGTTAATACATGTAAATGTGTGAGTAATTCACCAGCATCGCGCACGTAACGGCGCACCGCAGAGTCAGTCCATTCGCCATCGCCATAGCCATGAAAGCGCAGATGTAATGCGGTGAGAGTTTCAACGGCGTCAACTGTCTCATTATCAAAGCGGAGCGCCTTCATGCGCGCCTTTGCTAGTCGAGCTCCGACTACTTCATGGTGATGAAATGAAACTCCGCCGCCTTCAATGAGGTTGCGAGTCTTTGGTTTTCCAATGTCATGTAATAGCGCCGCTAAGCGAATAACTAAGTTAGGACCACCCAGTCTCTCCTCTTGTGCAATTGCTTGCTCTAGAACAGTAATGGAATGTTCATACACATCTTTATGGTGATGGTGCTCATCAATTTCCAGACGCAGCTTTGGAATCTCTGGCAAGACAAGATCAGCAAGACCAGTATCTACCAAAATAGTAATTCCAAGTCGTGGATTTTCTGACATGAGCATTTTTATAAACTCATCGCGCACGCGCTCAGCCGAAATAATCGAGATGCGAGAAGCCATCGCTGTCATGGCTGCAGTAACTTCTGGATCAATTGCAAAGTTAAGTTGGCTTGCAAAACGGGCAGCACGCATCATGCGAAGTGGATCATCAGAAAATGATTGTTCGGCACTTGCCGGCGTTCTTAATACTTTCTTCGCTAAATCTTGAAGCCCACCGAATGGATCGATAAATTCTGGTTCGGTTCCTGTGAGCTCTAGCGCCATGGAGTTAACGGTGAAATCTCGTCTAGAGAGATCTCCTTCTATGTTGTCGCCAAATTCAACATCTGGATTACGGGAGTTCTCTTCATATTTCTCTGATCGATATGTAGTTACTTCAACAGTGACATCACCGAGTTTGGCTGCAACTGTGCCAAAGAGAATTCCGGTATCCCAAATGTTATCTGCCCATGCTTTAAGAATTTTCTTTGTCTCATGTGGATGCGCATCTGTTGTGAAATCTAAATCATTTCCAAGTCGGCCCAAGATTGCATCGCGCACGGGGCCACCCACGAGTGCAAGGCGAAAACCACTGGCGGTAAAAGCTTGGGCAAGTGATGACGCCGCTGGCGCGTTTGCGATGAGGGAGCGGATAGCCAACTCGGCGGCTGCCCCAAAATTGCTCTTCTCTGCGCTCACAATAGCTAAGCGTAGTCGCGTACTCTTCATCTATGACCCCGGCACCTGGTGCGGGCAGCGAAGGTACGAAGAAAAAGCGTAGGCGCAAGCGCCCAGCTCATCGCTCCCCACAATCTCAAGATGTAACGACCCCAACCGCCCCTAGTGCAGAGCGCGCAAAAAAAGCACCGGCAAAAGTTGTTTATGCCAAACGAGTAGATGAAGTCAGCGCCGGCGGACTCGTCATTGATGCCAGCGGAAAACTTGGCCTGCTTATCGGCCGTCGCGATCTTAAGGATGTGAGCGGCAAGCGAATTCTCTGGTCACTGCCTAAGGGACATATTGAAGAGGGAGAAACTCCGGAAGAAGCGGCCTTGCGCGAAGTGCAAGAGGAGACTGGCATCGTCTCTGTTATTGAAAAATCTTTGGGTGTGATTGATTTCTGGTTTATGGCAGGTGGGAAGAGAATTCATAAAACTGTTCATCATTACTTGTTCCGAGAAAATGGTGGAGTACTGGCGGCGCAAGAAAGTGAAGTAGATGAGGTTGCATGGTTTCCACTTTCTGAAATTGTGGAACGCCTTGCCTATCCTGATGAAAAGAAATTAATCGCGCGCACAAATGCGGCGCAAGAAATGTCTGCGCTATGAAGAAGGTAGCTATAGTTCTGTTGGTACTTATTGCCTTTGGTGTGACGCCTGCAGATGCCGCAACTCCAGTTGTAAGGATTACTGATAAACCTCATAAAGATTTCGAGGGTGGGTTTCGTGATAATGAATTAGCAACTCTTATTACACCCGAAGGTGATTTAGGTAAAATTGTTTTTAACTCCACAAGTTCTAGAAAAACGTGGGTGATAGATCCCGCCCTTGTTGATGAAATTGCTGACATGGCAGATGGTTATTTAGTTGCGGGCGAGGAAGATAAAGCGGGGCAGCTAGCTGCCCAGAATTGGTTAGCTGGGTTGAGGTTTTCAACGCAGAGTAATTCTGTTATTGCACTTCCATATGGCAATCCAGATCAATCACTTGCAAAGCGATTAGCACCTAGTGAGTTACGTTTCTACTCTTCCTATGGCAAGCAGCAGTTAGAACTTCAACTAGGACGACCTGTTGTCGCCGAAAATGGTTGGAGTAAAGGTGTATCGCGCCTTAGTTCTCCATTTAAGGCCCTGTATACAGATAATCGCAGGATGCTCACTGGGCTTTCTACAATTTCAACTGCCCCTGAAATCACTGCTCTTCGCGCGCGACTCGGCACGGTGATGAATCCGGCACTCGATGAAGAAGAACGCGTCTACTTCTCTTATTCAGCAGCGCGCGCGGTTCAGGCGATGACTGCCAAGTTGCGCGTGATTCCTGGTCGCTACCAACTCACTTCTACTACCGCTAAGTTGCCAGTGACTTTGGTAAATAGTTTTGACACACCAACTGTTGTCAATCTCTCTCTGATTCCGCTGAACTCTCGTGTACAGATTGAGAATGTAAATAACATTACCTTGGCTGCAAAATCAAGGCAGCAGTTAACACTGGAAGTAAATGTCATTGCTCCCGGCTCCGTCCTAGTAAATGCACAGTTTATGAATAGTGAAGGGCAATTAGTTGGCGAGCAATCTGAACTAGCCTTGAGCGCGACAATCATAGATTCTCGTGTTGCGTGGTTTACAACCGCCGCTGCGGTTCTATTGTTCTTAGGTGCAATTACGCAATCAGTTCGAAGAGTGCGAAAGGGTCGTCAATGAAAAATAACGAACTTTTTCGCGCATCTGGAATCATGGCGATAGGAACAATACTTTCCCGAATTACTGGTTTTATTCGCGCACTGCTTGCTGTTGCGGTACTGGGTACCGCACTCTTAGCTGACACATTTAACGTGGCAAACACCATGCCTAACATTTTGTATAACTTACTTGTTGGTGGCGCACTCACCGCCATCTTTGTTCCACAACTTGTGAGATCTTTTGAAGATCAAGATGGTGGCCATGGTTTTGCATCCAGGTTGGTAACAACCATTTCGCTCATCCTCCTCGTACTTGTTGCTGTGGGAGTTGTTTTTGCGCCAGCACTTGTTCGTTTATACGCACCCGAATTTTCAACTCCTGGGTTTGAAGCTGAGCAAGCAATCGCTGTTGCCTTCACTCGTTATTGTTTGCCGCAAATCTTCTTCCTTGGTCTCTTTACAATGCTTGGCCAAGTTGCAAACGCCCGTGGCTCTTTTGCGCCATTGATGTGGGCGCCCATCGCAAATAACCTTGTTGTGATCGTTGTTTTTGCCGCCGTTCTCATCACTGAGCGCTCACTAGCGCTGGGCACAATTACAGATCTGCAGGTGCAGATATTGGGTTGGGGCACGACGTTGGGTGTGGTTGTACAAGCGCTCATATTGATTCCAGTAGTCAAGCGCTCTGGCATCCATCTGCGTCCCATGTTTGGTGTGAGCGGGCTCGGTAAATCTTTCGGTCTAGCCGGCTGGACTTTAATTTACGTGCTTATTTCTCAGCTTGGTTATTTAGTGACAGTTAACGTTGCAACAAGCGCTGCGGTGAGAAGTGCCCAAGCTGGCATAACAACTGGTGTTGGTTTTACTCCTTTTACCAGCGCTTACTACATCATGCTCTTGCCATATTCGATCGTCACAATTTCAATTGTCACAGCACTTCTGCCTCATCTATCTCGGCTTGCCATAGCTAAAGATGTGGAAGAGGTGCGCAAACAACTCATTCGCGCAATACGGATGGTCGCTGTTGTTACCGTACCTAGCGCTGTTGCCTTACTTCTCTTTGGTCCGCTGATGACCCAATCTCTCTATCTCGGAATTTCACTAGAAGATGCCCGCTATATTGGTTTTGTTCTTTCGGCCCTTAGTATTGGTCTGGTTGCTTTTTCAATTAACCTAATTCTGATTCGTGGATTTAACGCATTTGAAGATACTAAAACGCAGGTTTTATCTATCTTGATTATCAACATTATCTCTGTTGCGTTATCGTATGTATTCCTTGAAACCTTAGATAGTTATTGGGTAACAGTAGGCCTCGGTATAGCGTTTTCAGTCAGTTACATCGTTGGGCATTTTATTACTATCTCATTATTAAAAAAACATATCGGGCGGCTACAAGTCGGTGATTTCGCCGCTCAACATGGGCTTCTGTTAATTGCATCCCTTGCCGGAATGCTTCCGTTTTTTGCAATCGCTTTCTATTTTGATTGGGCGTATGACGATGCCTCCCTTGCCCTTCGCGCTATTCGTTTGCTCTTCATTCTTGCGGGAAGCGGCATCGCCTATCTCTTTATTGCTAGGGCTCTGAAAGTGAGTGAAGTCTCAGGGCTTAGGGGGTTCGTCGCCGCTACCCTGCGCCGGCGTCGCAGTAAGTAATTCTGCTAAGCGCGATATTCTCACCCCATGAGCACAGATATTCGCGAAGTTGTCATTGTTGGATCTGGGCCAGCTGGATACACCGCTGCTATCTATGCCGCGCGCGCTCAATTAAATCCTTTAATGTATGAAGGCTCTGTCACCGCTGGCGGTGCGCTGATGAATACAACTGAAGTTGAAAACTTTCCAGGTTTTATTGATGGAATTATGGGACCAGATCTCATGGATAACATGCGTAAGCAGTCAAAGCGTTTTGGTACTGAACTGATCACCGATGATGTTGTTGAAATGGATCTCACTGGTGATATCAAGATTATTAAAGATGGTTCAGGAAATGTTGTTCGCGCCCGTTCAGTAATCCTTGCGATGGGTTCGGCATATAGAGAAATTGGTTTAGAGAATGAGAAGCGTTTATCGGGACGCGGAGTTTCCTGGTGCGCCACGTGCGATGGTTTCTTCTTCCGGGACCAAGAAATTGCTGTTGTCAGTGGTGGCGATTCCGCACTTGAAGAGGCAACATTTCTGACTAAGTTTGCTAGGAAAGTTGTATTGATTCACCGCCGCGGTGAACTTCGTGCATCAAAGATTATGCAGGAGCGCGCATTTGCCAATCCTAAAATTGAAATGTTGTGGGATACCGAAGTCATTGATGTTCTAGGTGAGCAGAAAGTTGAAGCGCTCGAGCTTCGCAACACTAAAACTGGAGAAGTAAGTAAGCGTAACTTCACCGGATTATTTGTTGCCATCGGGCATATTCCGCGCTCTGAGCTTGTTACATCTTCTGTCACACTCGATAACGAGGGTTATGTGAAAGTCGAAGGCCGCTCTACCCGGACAAACCTCGCTGGAGTCTTTGCCTGTGGTGATCTGGTCGATCACACCTACCGACAAGCCATCACAGCGGCAGGCTCGGGATGTCAGGCAGCTCTTGATGCTGAAAAGTTTTTATCCCACTAGTAACCTCAACCGCTATAGAATTACAAGAGCTAGATAGAAAATAGGAGTAAAGATGAGCGCACCAATCAAAGTCACAGCAGCCAATTTCGATGAGGTTGTACTTAAAAGCAGCACGCCAGTGCTCGTTGATTTCTGGGCCGAATGGTGTGGTCCATGCCGCGCAATCGCTCCGATTCTTGATGATATCGCTGCAGAACACGGTGATAAGTTAAAGATTGTAAAGCTCAATACCGATGAAGAATCTGCCATCGCTATCAAATATGGTGTGACATCAATTCCAATGCTCAATGTTTATGTCAACGGTGAAGTAGTAAAGACAATCATTGGTGCAAAGCCAAAGCCTGCTCTTCTGAAAGAGCTCGAAGGTTTCATTTAATTAACTTTCCCTTGAGAAGAGTCTTGCTATGAAAGAGATGTCGGCCGATGACATTCGCTCTTTTCAGCAAGAGCGCGGTCTTCACATCACTGGCGAGCTCAACGAACAAACACTTCGTGCGCTAGAAGAAGCTCGGTGGAAGTTAGGCGATCGCTCGCTATATCTACAAAAGCCGCCATTGATGCACGGTGATGATGTGGCAGCTCTGCAATCACGTCTGACTGAGATGGGTTTTCACTGCGGACGAGTTGATGGAATTTATGGAGCCATGACCGAAAGTGCTGTTAAGGAATTCCAAAAATCTGTCGGTGTTGCCATTGATGGTAAGTGTGGTCCAGCAACAATAATTGCAATGCTTCGCCTGACAAAAATTGTTTCAGGTGGGGCACCCGCTGCGCTTCGTGAGAGCGCGCTGCAGAAAAATCGTGGACCTGCTTTGGCTAATAAAGTTATTGTGATTGACCCGAGTTCAGAAGATCATGAGCGCGACATTGTCTTTGATATCGCACAGCGGTTAGAGGGACGTCTATTAGCACTGGGTGCATCTGTTTTTCTCACACGCGGTGCTAATAACAACCCCAGTGAAGAAAAGCGGATTGCATTTACCAATAAAAATAAGGCTGATCTAATGATTTCATTTCATATCGACCAGCACAAGAACTCAGAGGCACATGGAGTGGCAACATTCTTTTATGGCAATGACCAACATGGCGTGCACTCAATTGTGGGTGAAAGATTTGCATCCTTAGTACAACGTGAACTCTGTGCACGTACTGACTTCCTGAATTGCCGCACACACGCAAAGACGTGGGATTCACTTCGCTTGATCACCGCACCTGCAGTTCGTGTGGATCTTGGATATATCTCAAATAGCGCAGATGCCGCCCGTTTAGCCCGAGCTGAATTTAGAGACACTATTGCCGAAAGCTTCATTATTGCGATTCAGCGCCTTTATTTAGCGGCCGAAGATGATGCAAAGACTGGAACCTTGCGGATATCAGACCTACGTAGTGCAGGTCTTCGCTGATTAATGAAGAGGGAATTCATTCGCTAGCATCGCTTGACCTATGGGAGACTTCTCCTTATGTCTGACATCTCTATCCGCTACCAAACCGGTGCCCCGCAGAATCTCGAGAAGAGATTTGCTGCGCGCGCTGCCGAGATGCTGCCTTCAGAGATTCGTTCACTTTTTGCAGTTGCATCTCGCCCGGAAATTGTTTCACTCGCGGGTGGAATGCCGAATCTTTCTGCCCTTCCGATGGAGATGATTGCCGGGGTAGTTAAGGAACTCATTCTCACTAATGGTTCGGAAGCGCTGCAATATGGAAGTGGCCAGGGACATCCAAAACTTCGCGAACAGATTTGCGATGTGATGGCACTTGAAGGAATTCGCGCAAACCCTGATGATGTTGTCGTCACTACCGGTTCCCAGCAAGCACTTGATCTCATCTCTAGAATCTTTATCGACCCAGGCGATGTTGTCCTCGTTGAAGCTCCTTCTTATGTCGGCGCCCTCGGAACTTTCCGCCAATACCAAGCTTCAGTAGTTCACGTTGAAATGGATAACGACGGGTTGGTGCCAAACTCATTGCGTGCAGCAATTAAGAGCGTGCGTGCTACCGGGCGCAAGATCAAGTTCTTGTATCTGATTCCAAATTACCAAAACCCCACCGGTGTTTGCCTGCCAGCCGATCGCCGCACCGAAATCTTAAGTATCTGCCGCGAGGAAGAAATCTTTGTCGTTGAAGATAACCCTTACGGCCTACTTGGTTTTGATAAGCCTTCACCGAATGCAATGCGCGCCGAAGATTCTGAAAATGTTATTTACTTAGGCTCTTTTTCAAAGACCATCGCCCCTGGACTTCGTGTGGGTTGGGCACTTGTGCCACAATCACTGAAAGATAAGTTGGTGATCTCATCTGAATCATCAATATTGTGTCCTTCAAACTTCACCCAGCTCACTATCTCTAGTTACTTAGCTGATCAGCCATGGCGCGATCAGATTGCTAGCTTCTGCGAGCTTTATAAGGTGCGCCGCGATGCGATGCTGGAATCTCTAGAACAACATTTCCCAGCAGAGGCCACATGGACAAAGCCTGGTGGTGGTTTCTATGTGTGGGTTAATTTGCCGGCTGAAATTGATACTAAAGCTTTAATGCCAAAAGCGATTGTGGCCAAGGTTGCCTATGTGCCAGGCAGCGCTTTTTATGCAGATGGTCTTGGTTCATGGTCGATGCGTCTTTCTTATTGCCACCCAACACCAGAGCGAATTCGTGAGGGTGTGAAAGCACTCGGTGGTGTGATTAAGCAAGAGATGAGTCGCAGAGGAACTGCGCTTACTTAGAACCTTCAATGAGATCAACAATACGTTGAAGATCCTCACTGCCGGCAAATTCGATAACAATCTTGCCTTTACCTTTTCCGCTCTCCACAATCACGCGGGTATCAAGGTAATCACTTAAGAGTTCGGCAGCAGCTAAGCCGGCACCCGATACTCCCTTAACGCTAGATTTCTTAGCGCCCTTACTTGTTGGTTTCATGGTGGCAATAATTTCTTCAGTAGAACGAACACTTAGCCCCTCTGCCACAATTCTGGAAGCTAGCTTTTCAATCTCTGTTGCATCTGTGAGACCGAGTAGCGCTCGCGCATGGCCGGCAGAAAGAACACCGGATGCAACTTTGCGTTGCACCGAATCAGGAAGATTTAACAGGCGGATTGTGTTTGAAATCAGCGGCCGTGATCGTCCGAGTTTGAGCGCGAGTTCATCGTGGGTGCAGCCAAAGTCACTCAGCAATTGCGCATATGCCGCGCCTTCTTCCAAAGGGTTGAGGTTGCTGCGGTGAATATTTTCAATTAACGCATCACGAAGAAGTTCGTTATCGGGTGTTTGTCTAATGATGACAGGAATAGAAGTGAGCCCGGCAGCTTTAGCAGCGCGGTAACGACGCTCTCCCATAATGAGTTCATATCTATTCTCAGCAACTTTACGCACTACTGGTGGCTGCAAGATTCCCACTGATTTAATTGATGCAATTAATTCATTGAGTGCCGTCTCGTCAAAGACTGTGCGCGGCTGACGTGGGTTAGGTGAAATTTGGTTGATGGGCACTTCATTCTGCTGTGCAACTTCAGTGCCGGCAACAGTTAGTGAGGTGGGAATAAGTGAATCAAGATTTGTGCCAAGCCCACCGCGTTTAATCGCCATTATGCAATTCCACCTTTGTAATTAATGCTGACTACATTTGAATCAAAAACAACATCATCTTTAGCTTTCCCACGTTCTGCAATTTCACGGGCAACCTGCATGTAAGCGATTGCACCGGGTGATAGCGGGTCATATGTCATCACTGTCTGGTTATATGAAGGTGCCTCTGAGACGCGCACCGCGCGAGGAATAGGAATATCAATAAGTTCGTTGGGAAAATGTGATCGCACATTTGTCGCAACATCATTTGACAAACGTGTGCGCCCATCAAACATAGTTAAAACAATGGTTGAAAGAATAAGTGTTGGGTTCAATCTCTTCTTCACAACAGAGTAGGTCTCAAGAAGTTGTGACAAACCTTCTAGCGCGTAGTACTCGGTTTGAATCGGGATGAGCAATTCTTTTGATCCAGCAAATGCATTGATGGTAAGTAAGCCCAGTGATGGCGGGCAATCAATAAAAATGTAATCATAATTTGCACTAATTTCATCAATGGCAGCTTTGAGTTGTAATTCGCGGGCAACCATAGAAACTAAATTAATTTCGGCATTGGCAAGTGATGTATTTGAAGGCAGACAATCAAGTGCTGGAAAACCTGCCACTTTTTGAATGACCTCTGAGATTTGCGCGCTACCCATCAACACTTCATAGACACCTACTGATTGGCGGTGCTCTACCCCCAGGGCAGTTGAGGCATTTCCTTGTGGGTCTAGATCAATGACAAGGACTCGCAAGCCTCCCATAGAAAGGGCGGCTGCAATATTGACGGTGGTGGTGGTTTTGCCCACCCCGCCTTTCTGATTTGCCACGGTGAAGATTCGGGTGGAGGCGGGTTTGGCCATCGCCTCTTTTAGTCGGCGGACCCCAACAACTTTAGGGAGTGTTTCACGTGAATCATCGCCGGGCATGGGCCAATCTAACCACTCCTGGCGCCGCAGCTCCTTCGCCTAGCTCGGTTTGCGCAGTTCGACGATGCGCCCAAGACCTATGCCTTCGAGTTCAATCTCGTGCAGTACCGCGTTTTTTACCCCCACCATCTCGGCGGCGGCAGATTCACCCTTCATTGCTAGCAGGGCTCCCCCGGTCTTGACCATATGCCAGCTAATTTTCTTCAGCTTCTCTAGAGGGGCCACAGCTCGGGCGGTGACGTATTCGGCGCTCTTTTTCACATCTTGGGCCCGCCCGCGGATCACTTCAATATCAAGTCCTTCGGTCGCCTCTTTTAAGAATTCAACCCTGCGCTCAAGGGGTTCGATCAGGGTTACTTTTAAATCCGGTCGAGCTAGGGCTATCACTATGCCGGGTAAGCCTGCCCCGGAGCCGATATCAAAAAGGGAGGCGTTTTGGGGTAGAAGCTGGGTTACCGGTAGGCAGTTAAAGATATGGCGTTCCCAGATGCGCTCGCCTTCGCGGGGGCCAATCAGGCCTCGCTCAATTCCGGCGGTGGTCAAGAATTGGGCAAAGGCACGGATCTCTTCCTGACGTTCTGGGAAGTAGCGGCCGACTAGCCCCTCTACTGATTGTTCCACGTGAAACTAGATCTACGCTGGGTAGATAACGACGAAGCGGTTTGGGTCTTCACCATCTGACTCTGAGGTCAGGCCCAAGGTTTGGATTGTGTCGTGGATGATTTTGCGCTCAAAGGCGTTCATGGGATCAAGCTTGATTGAGTTGCCTGTGGTCTTTGCTTGGTCAGCCATCTCTTGCGCCAGGGCGGTCAACTCTTTACGGCGCCCTGCTCTAAATCCATCGATATCAAGCATGAGTCGGCTGCGGTCCCCGGTTGCTGTCTGCACAGCCAGGCGGGTCAGTTCCTGAATTGAATCAAGTACTTCACCTTCTGCGCCAACCAGGTGCTTGAGCTTGCCACCTACGATTGCAAGTGCAGCACGGCCATTTTCCACATCGATATCGATATCTCCATCAAGATCTGCAATATCTAGTAGGCCTTCTAGGTAATCCGCTGCGATATCGCCCTCTTCTTCAAGTTTGGCAGCACTTTTTGGAGCGCGCTCTTCTTTTACGCCCACCACTTCTTCGGTTGGTTCTAAGGTTTCTACCGTTGATTCTGTCTTCTCTGACATCTTCTCATCCTTTGTCCGGGTTATGCGTTATTAATACTATTTGTCTGATTTATTACTTCTTCTTCTTTTTCTTCTTTGGTTGTTGTCGTTGTCCCAGAACTTCTGGAGCTTGCTCCTGGTTCTGGTCAATTTCTGTATTCGATGATTTATTTTCTAGCTTCTCTTTATGAGCACGCTTTCTTAGTAACTCTTCATATGCCGGAGATCCTGGCGTTGGATTTCGTTTGATGACGTAGTACTGCTGTCCCCATGTCCAGAGGTTTGTAGTCGACCAGTAGATCAATACACCCACTGGGAAGTTCACACCTGAGACTGCAAAAATAACTGGGAATAAATACAACATGATTTTCTGCTGCTGCAACATCATGTTATT
>CAIXKQ010000185.1 GCA_903920065.1 uncultured Actinomycetes bacterium | reverse complement strand
CGTTGGTAACTGGAGTTCTCATTCCCTACATTCGCGCAAAGGCAGAGAGTTTCAATATTGCCTGCAGCGTTGGAATCACGGAGCGCACCGAACGACTGATCATTATTCTGGTGGCCGCTGGTTTTCATGGGTTAGGTGTTCCATACATTCTTGCAATCGGAATCTGGACCTTGGCGGTATTGGGATTGGTCACGGTATTTCAACGCCTACAGGTGGTCCGTAAAGGTCTTGCAGATTCGTGATAACTAAAGTTTCGGCGCTGGCATATTTTGCTGGCTGGAGAATTGTTCGCGTTCTTCCACATACCTGGGGTTACGGATTATTTGAAAAACTTGCGACTTATTTGGTGGTCAAAGATGGCAAGGGTGTTCAGCGTTTGCGCAGCAATCTGCGCCGTATCAAACCGCATCTGAGCGAAGCAGAACTAGAAGTGTTGCTTGGGCAAGCTATGAGTTCCTATCTGCGCTACTGGTGTGACACTTTTCGTATTCAAGATTGGTCGACATCGCAAATACAAAGCTCGGTCACACTCACACGAGGTGAGTTACTCCTTGATCCTATGCGTGAGGGGCGAGGAGTGGTCATTGCGCTGCCTCACTCCGGTAATTGGGATCATGCAGGTGCCTATTTCTGCTCACTAGGAATTCCACTTGTCACAGTTGCCGAAAGACTGAAGCCAGAAGCGCTCTTTCAAAGATTTCTACGCTATCGCCAAGCTATGGGTTTTGAAGTGCTCTCGATTGATTCGCGTTCATTCGCAACTTTAATCAAACGTGCCCGCGAGAAGCGCTTAATCGCGCTTGTTGCAGATAGAGATCTCTCGGCCTCCGGTGTGGACGTTAACTTCTTTGGCTTTCCGGCACGGATGCCGGCAGGTCCGGCGCTACTTGCGATAAAGACGGGAATACCGCTTGTGGTTGCCCACGTTTCATATACTCAAAACGGAATCCATATTGAATTTACATCGGTAGATGTGTCGGAAGATGGAAGTGAATCCGAACGTGTGGCACAGATGACCCAACGCATGGCTAGTCTTTTTGAGAAAGGGATTGCCGCGCACCCGCAAGATTGGCATATGCTGCAACGGATCTGGACTGATGGAGATTTTGAGGAGAACAGCTAATGCCGTTAAGTAAGAAGCGCATCGGCATCGTCTGTCCCTATGGGTGGGATACACCCGGGGGAGTGAAGAGTCATATCGGTGACCTCGCCGAATATCTCATCGCGCAAGGCCATACGGTTTCGGTGTTAGCCCCATCATCTAGTGATGAGAATCTGCCTTCTTATGTCACAAGTGCCGGTCGCCCCATTTCGATTGCCTATAACGGAGCAGTGGCACGACTTCTCTTTGGCCCTGTTGCATTTAGCCGGGTGAAGAGTTGGATTGCAGATGGAAACTTCGATGTTTTACATCTTCATGAACCAGCGATTCCATCCATTTCACTCCTTGCCTGTTGGGCAGCAGAAGGTCCGATGGTGGGAACTTTTCATGCTGCGTCTTCACGAAAAAAGATTGCCTTTGCAATCACGCCCTTTGTGGAGCCAGTGATCGAAAAGCTCAATGCACGCATAGCTGTGAGTGAAGCTGCGCGCGAGACTCTCCGGATTCATCTTGATACCGATGCAATTGTGGTGCCCAACGGTATTTATGCCGATCGTTTTGCAAATGCAACGGTTGATTCACGGTGGTCCGGAAACACCATAGGTTTCATAGGTCGATTTGAAGAGTATCGAAAGGGTCTCTCCGTTCTGATTGAGGCGCTGCCGCAAATTCTTCGGCAAATTCCAGATATTCGAATTTTGATTGCGGGTCCGGGAGATCCAGAGAGTTTCTTAGGGAAACTGGAACCTCACCTTCGAAACAGGTTCACCTTCCTGGGAACTATTTCTGAGTCAGATAAAGCAAACTTCATGGCATCTGTGGGAATTTATGTCGCTCCGAATACGGGTGGGGAATCTTTTGGAATCATCTTGGCCGAAGCACTTGCCGCTGGCGCCTCAGTTCTGGCTAGTGATATTCCAGCATTTGATTCACTTCTTGGTGGCGGGGCATATGGAACGCTTTTTGCTTCTGAGAATGCAGCCGATTTGGCTGATAAGGCGATCACTTTACTTGAAGATCCCGAACGTCGAAGAGCTGTTGCGCACAAGGGACATGATTATGCGCAAGGTTTTGACTGGGAACTTGTTGCTGAGAGAATTTATGATGTGTATCAAATGGCAATGGTTGGCGGAAATGGTGTAACACTGTCTTCTGATAACCGCGCATGGAGCAGATTGCTAGGTCGAAACAATGGATAGTTTTCTAGTAGTTTTCTTCTTCCTCTCCATCTTTGCTTGGTATCTATCTTTTCTGGCTACCCGACTAAATCGTCTGCATCACCGGGTTGAGACCAGCTGGGCAAACCTCGATGGACTGCTGCAACGAAGAGCAGCGGTTGCTATTGAAATAGCGCGCTCTGAAATCTCTGATCCTGCGGCATCACTTCTTCTGACATTTGCCGCACACCAAGCACGTGAGGCGACGGTAAGAGATCGCTCTCAAGCAGAGACTGGCCTGACTGGCGCACTAGGAATCCTGATAGAGAATTCAGCTGATAACCAAAATCCTTTGGAACAAGAACTCTTACTTGAACTCAAAGAGCTGACGGCCAAAATTAAGGTTGCCATTTCCATGCACGTTGAAGCTGTGACAAGAACACAGATGGTGCGTAAGAAGCTCTTTATTCGATTATTTCGTTTAGCAGGTTCGGCGCCAGAGCCAGTTACTTATGAGTTTGAAGGCGATGTCTTTTAAACGCCTTATCGCAGCAGTGATAGCGGTCCTATCGGTTGCGGTAATTACCCTCTCCTTTTTTTCATCTAGTTTTCCTAGCGGACTAAAGATTCCTGGCGTGGCAGCTCTTCCTGAGAATTCAATTAGTGGACGTCCGGGGGCAGATGCACCAGTTCTGGTTGTGAAAATTGATGACACATCTATGGCCCATCCACAGATTGGCCTGGAGGATGCAGATTTGGTTTACATCGAAGAAGTCGAAGGCGGCTCTACTCGACTTGCGGCAGTCTTCTCATCAAAGATTCCTGCGCGTATTGGACCTGTTCGCTCTGCCCGCATTTCAGATGTTGAACTTCTTGCCCAATACGGTCGGGTTGGCTTTGCTTATAGCGGTGCGCAGAAAAAAATGCTGCCTGTCATCGCTGCGGCAAATGTCCATGACTTAGGAGCGCAGCGAAACTCGTCAACAATTTTCACAACAGATCCGACTCGTACGCCACCGTATGCAATGGTGCTACGAGCGGATCTCTTACTGGAACTGGCAAAGTCCAGAGGCTTGGAGTTTGCGCAATCAAAGAACATGGGCTGGAAATTTGGGAAGGCTCCGCAGGAAGGTGTAGCAATTACATCTGCACAAGTTTCGTGGCCGGCTAGTTCCTATGACGTGCAATGGTCTAGGCAAGAAAATCGCTGGCTCTTAGATTTTCGAAAGGAGGCGAACGTCTCCGAATCTGGGCAACATCTCGGTGCTTCCACTTTTGTTATTCAGATGGTCTCGATTACCAATTCAATCTATAAGGATAAAAATGGTGGAATCACTCCACTTTCAACGACTGTGGGAAGTGGCAGTGGTTACATCCTGCGAAACGGTAAATCCATTAAAGCCACCTGGAGCAGACCCACTGCCGAAGAGGGAACTCGCTGGATGAGCATGAGCGGTGAAGAAATCACCTTTGAAAAGGGGCAGATCTGGGTGGCCCTGACAGATAGGGAACCTGTTTTCACTCTCGCAAACGCGGATGCGGCATCGGTAACTCCAAAGTAGACTCTTCCCCTGCACATACTGCACTGAACTAGGAGCTTTGATAAATGTCTGAAACAACTGGCACAGCACGCGTCAAGCGCGGCATGGCTGAAATGCTTAAGGGTGGCGTCATCATGGATGTCGTCAATGTTGAGCAAGCCAGGATTGCCGAAGATGCCGGTGCATGTGCAGTGATGGCGCTAGAGCGCGTACCAGCAGATATTCGCGCCCAAGGTGGCGTAGCACGCATGTCAGATCCGGACATGATTGAGGCGATTCAGGCAGCAGTCTCTATCCCTGTTATGGCCAAGGTTCGCATCGGACATTTTGTGGAAGCTCAAATTATTGAAAGTCTCGGTGTTGATTACATCGATGAATCAGAAGTTCTCACACCGGCTGACTACACCAACCATATTGATAAGTGGAATTTCAAGATTCCATTCGTATGTGGTGCAACGAATTTAGGAGAAGCACTTCGTCGCATTAACGAAGGAGCGGCAATGATCCGTTCTAAGGGTGAAGCCGGAACCGGCGATGTTTCCAATGCGATGATGCATATGCGCACAATTGGCGCAGAAATCCGGCGACTGTCATCTCTTCGCGAAGATGAACTTTATGTTGCAGCCAAAGAATTGCAAGCACCGTATGCGTTAGTTAAGGAAGTTGCTGAGACTGGAAAACTCCCGGTTGTGCTCTTCACTGCTGGTGGAATTGCAACGCCTGCAGATGCTGCGCTCATGATGCAGATGGGCGCCGATGGCGTCTTTGTTGGATCTGGAATTTTCAAATCAGGAAATCCGGCACAACGCGCAGCAGCTTGCGTGAAGGCAACTACTTTCTATCAGGATGCAAAGGTGCTGGCAGAAGCTTCACGCGGCCTTGGTGAAGCGATGGTTGGTATCAATGTTGCAGATATTCCGGTGCCACATCGTTTAGCAGATCGTGGTTGGTAGTTAACGCAAGTTCATGAAAGTTGGCGTACTAGCTCTACAAGGCGATTTCCGCGAGCACATTCTTGCCACAACCCAATGTGGCCATGAAGCAATTGAAGTTAGGCTTCTAGCTGAATTAGAAAGTGTTGACGCGCTGATTTTGCCTGGGGGAGAGTCCACCACCATTGTTCATCTGGCCAAGACTTTCGAGCTTTTTGATCCCATCCGAAAGCGCATTGCTGACGGCCTTCCAGTGTATGGATCGTGTGCTGGAATGATTCTCTTAGCCGAGCGCATCCTTGATGGTGCAAAAGGGCAAGAGACTTTCGGAGGGCTAGATATTACGGTGCGCCGAAATGCTTTTGGCAGGCAGGTTGATTCCTTTGAATCAGAGCTCACATTTAATGGCAAGGTGATGAATGCAGTCTTTATTAGAGCGCCGTGGGTCGAGCAATCTGGTCCTGGGGTTCAGGTTCTAGCGCAAGCTGCTGGGCACGCGGTTGCAGTCCGTGAAGGCAAAGTTTTAGCGACAAGTTTTCACCCGGAATTAACGAGTAACCTGGAAATACATCGTTACTTCTTTGAAGAGATGTGTAAAGGGCGATAAAGTTCGGGCATTAGGGGCGTAGGTGATCGCCTCATGAAAAATGATTGAGGTGTTGACGATGTCAGGCCATTCCAAATGGGCGACGACCAAGCATAAGAAGGCAATCATCGATAGCCGTCGGGCGAAGAATTTTGCCAAGTTGATTAAGGCTATTGAGGTCGCATCTCGTAATGGTGGACCGGAAGTGGATGGAAATCCGACTCTCTTTGATGCCATTGCTAAGGCGAAGAAGAACTCAATGCCGGCCGATAACATCGAGCGTGCAGTCAAGCGCGGTGCGGGACTTGAATCTGGCGGCGCTGATTGGCAAACAATTATGTATGAGGGCTATGGGCCACATGGCGTTGCGCTCATGATCGAATGTTTATCTGATAATCGTAATCGCGCAGCATCGGAAGTGCGGGTTGCTGTGACGAGAAATGGTGGCAGCATGGCCGATCCTGGATCTGTTTCCTACCTTTTTAATCGTAAAGGCGTCATTATCGTCAATAAGGCTGGTGGGGTCACCGAAGATTCAATTCTGGAAGCAGCACTTGATGCTGGGGTTGAAGATGTGAACGATTTAGGTGAATCATTTGAAGTCGTGTGCGAAGCCAGTGATCTCGTAGCGGCGAGAACCGCGCTTCAAAGTGCTGGAATTGATTATGAATCAGCAGATTCTTCCTTCCTGCCTTCGATGCAGATTCCACTCGATGCCGAGGGAGCCACCAAGGTCTTTGAACTTATTGATGCGATTGAGGAGTTAGATGATGTGCAGAATGTTTACTCCAATTTCGATGTCTCAGATGAAGTCTTGGCGAGCCTTTCTTAAGTAGTCGTAGGGCTGACCTAGGCTTAGAAGTTATGAGCCAGATACATAAACGAGTACTCGCGGTGGACCCTGGGCTTACTCGTTGTGGCGTCGGCGTCGTCGAGGGCGCAATTGGCTCACCACTTACATTAATTGGTGTCGGCGTCATTCTTACGCCACCCGATGCGGCCCTTGAATTGCGGCTACTTCAATTGGAAAGTGAATTGGAGGAGTGGATAGCTCTTCATAAACCTACCGTGATTGCAGTGGAGCGCGTCTTTTCACAACACAATGTTCGTACCGTGATGGGTACTGCCCAAGCTGCTGGAATTGCGCTCTTAGTTGCAGCGCGCAGAAACATTCCAGTGATGATGCATACGCCCTCTGAAGTAAAGGCTGCCGTCACAGGTTCAGGACGTGCCAACAAGGCGCAGGTTGCCGAGATGGTGAAGCGTTTACTTAATCTCGAATCAATCCCAAAGCCGGTTGATAGCACCGATGCTTTGGCACTTGCGATCTGTCATATCTGGCGAGGTGGGGCAAATACAAAAATAGCAGAAGCGGTAGCGATTGAGAAATCGCGGCTTGCTAAGTTGGTGAAGAAATGATTTCACTCGTAAACGGAATCGTTCGCTCCATCAGTCTAGATAGAGCTGTGATTGAAGTGGGGGGAGTTGGGCTGGCAGTATCCATCACTGGTCCGACCAGCGCCCAGCTTCATCTGGGCGCCGCAACTCAGCTCTTTACTTCACTTGTTGTCCGCGAAGATTCACTTACTCTCTTTGGTTTTCTTGATGAGGAAAGTAGAAATACTTTTGAACTCGTGCAAACAGTTTCTGGGATAGGACCGAAGGTTGCGCTAGCAATCATGGGTTCCCATAGCCCTGATTCACTATCTCGAGCGATTGCGCAAGAAGATATTGAAGCGATTGAGAAAGTTCCAGGAATCGGGCGCAAAGGTGCACAGCGACTCATTCTGGAACTCAAAGGTAAGATTTCTGATCTGGGAGCAGCAGAACGTGTGCAGAGCCATCAACCTATTTGGCGCGAGCAACTTACTTCGGCACTGGTCTCACTTGGATTTAGCGCTAAGGATTCGGACTCTGCAATTAATGAAGTCTTGGCAACGTATGCCGAATCTGGTGTTGATGCTTCTTCCCTTGATTTATCTGAGTTATTGAAAGCTACTTTGGCACAGGGGCGACGGTCCTAAATGAGCAATGATTCAAAGGACAGTGGGGAAAGACTCGTGAACCCTGATCTAACAAATGATGATTCGGGAATTGAACATGCGCTAAGACCCAAGACGCTCAAGGATTTTATTGGTCAACATCGAGTGCGCGAACAAATTGATGTGTTACTCAGCGCTGCGCGCAAGCGAGGCTCTGCCGCAGATCACATTCTGCTTTCGGGCCCACCCGGACTTGGCAAGACAACGCTTGCCATGATTTTGGCAAGTGAGATGCAGACTCCCATTCGCATTACCAGTGGGCCGGCAATTACTCATGCCGGGGATTTAGCGGCAATTCTGTCTTCATTGGTTGAAGGAGAGATTCTTTTTCTTGATGAGATTCATCGTCTTCCGCGCCCGGCTGAAGAGTTGCTCTATCTAGCGATGGAGGATTTCCGAGTCGATATCGTTGTTGGCAAAGGCCCAGGAGCCACAGCTATTCCGTTGCAACTGCCTCATTTCACATTGGTAGGCGCCACTACTCGAGCAGGTCTGCTGACATCACCATTGCGCGATCGCTTTGGTTTCACCGCGCACCTTGATTTCTATGAAGAGTCAGAGTTGGCGCAAGTGATCTCGAGAAGTTCTTCACTGCTCGGCCTTGAAATAGATGTGAAGGCGGTTGCCGAAATTGCAGGAAGATCCAGAGGCACACCAAGAATTGCGAATAGATTGCTCCGAAGAGTGCGCGATTATGCCCAGGTGCGAGGTTCTGAAAAAATCATTCACTCTGATGCAACCGCAGCTCTCCAAATGTATGAAGTTGATGAGAAAGGCCTCGATCGGTTAGATCGATCAGTTCTTCTTGCACTCATTGAGAGATTTGCAGGTGGCCCTGTTGGGCTCTCTACTCTCGCAATTGCCGTGGGTGAAGAGACTGAAACGGTGGAATCTGTAGCCGAACCATTCCTCGTCAGA
The DNA here is from genome assembly GCA_903920065.1 of uncultured Actinomycetes bacterium. GTDB lineage: Bacteria > Actinomycetota > Actinomycetes > Nanopelagicales > Nanopelagicaceae > Planktophila. The sequence goes on along the minus strand of CAIXKQ010000185.1, from coordinate 1,492 downwards.
AATGGCTTTATGGCAAGGACTCCGCGAGGTCGAATCGCAACAGCTCTAGGTTGGCAGCATGTGGGGCGCACGCCTCCGGCCGGCACGATTTCTCTTTTCGACACGCCAGCGCCTGACGCCTAGACTCTCCTCTTATGTCCACACCTACAAAAACTGTGAAGACCTCAGGTCGGCCAGCTCGAGCCTTGGCGCTGCTGGCAATTATTCTGCTCGGACTCGTGGGAACGGCCCTGATTCAGGGCGCATCCTCGGTCAAGCTCGGCCTGGATCTGCGCGGTGGCACAAGTGTCACGCTGCAACCTCGCGCATCGAATGACTCAAATAAAATTACATCTGCGGCAATTGATCAAGCCGTCACCATTATTCGCCAGCGTGTGAACTCACTTGGTGTTGCTGAATCTGAAGTAACAGCACAGGGAAGTGGAACCAACCGCCAGATTGTTATCTCTGTTCCTGGAGATTCTGGCCGTCGCGTAGTTGATCTTGTTGGACAAACTGCAGAGCTTCGCTTTAGACAAGTTCTTGCAGAATCATCAGGGCTCGGAGGAAGTGCAGCAGATACTGCCACTCCAACAGCCGGCATTACCCCGGAACTTAATGCAAAGTTTGCCGCACTTGATTGCTCGAAATTAGAGAATCAACAGGGAACTGGCGCTGATTCACCGGCAGAGACAATCGTTGCCTGTTCCAGAACTGGAACAAGTAAATACATTCTCGCCCCGGCAGAAGTTCTCGGACAGCAAGTATCTAAAGCATCTGCAGGAATTGATCAACAAGGTTCAGCTGGTTGGTATGTGTCCCTTACCTTTAATGGCCAAGGAACTACCGCTTTTGGCGCTCTGACTAGCCGTGTGACATCACTCGCATCACCATTGAATCAGGTTGCCATTGTTCTAGATGGACTAGTTGTTTCAGCGCCAAGTATCAATGAAGCGATTCCTTCGGGCAATGCGCAGATCACTGGCTCATTTACCCAAACAGAGGCAGAAGATCTGGCCAATGTTCTTAAATATGGTGCGCTACCGCTCGCCTTCGATCGCGGTGAAGTTCAGCAAGTTTCTCCAACGCTCGGCTCTGATCAGTTAGATGCCGGTTTGTTAGCTGGAGCACTGGGTCTGATTCTTGTGGTCATCTTCTCAGTTCTGTATTACCGTGCACTTGGTTTAGTCACTGTTGGTTCCCTTGCGGTTGCTTCAATACTTGTCTACCTACTCTTCTTAGTTTTGGGCGAGGCAATCGGATTCACATTGACGCTAGCGGGTATTGCTGGAGCCATTGTTGCGATCGGAATTACCGCCGACTCATTTATCGTCTTCTTTGAACGTGTCCGAGATGAAGCGCGCGAGGGAAGATCCCTGCGATCTGCCGTCGATATGGGCTGGTTACGAGCACGTCACACAATCATCGTTGCTGACATGGTCTCGATTCTCGCCGCGGTCCTGCTCTACTTCTTTGCAGTCGGCGGTGTGCGCGGATTCGCATTCACACTAGG
>CAIXKQ010000184.1 GCA_903920065.1 uncultured Actinomycetes bacterium | reverse complement strand
TGCAATCAATTATTAGCGGTAACGCGCATACGCCACACGTGCCACGCGATCGTCGTGCACTACTTCCCATCGCACCAGTTGAACGCGCAGCTGCGCGCGATGAAAGTTTTGCATCGTCAGTCGGTGCCGGTGGTTCCCTCTTTCGTAAGCGGCTAGGAGATGCACCCTGGGCGCCACTAAAGATTGCCTCAGGCTGTGATCGTCGATGCTCCTTCTGTGCAATTCCATATTTCAGAGGCTCATTTATCTCACGCAGACCCACCGAGATTCTGCAAGAGGCCACATGGCTTGCCAATAATGGAGTGAGTGAGCTCTTTCTAGTCAGTGAGAACACAACGAGTTATGGCAAAGACCTCGGTGATATCAAGTTAATGGAGAAGATCCTTCATGAATTTGCGGAAATCCCTGGAGTTGAGCGAGTACGTCTTTCTTACCTGCAGCCTGCTGAGATGCGACCATCGCTGCTGCAGGCAATGATTGAGACCGAAAAAGTTGCGCCGTATTTTGATCTCTCTTTCCAACATACCAGCCCTACAGTGTTACGTCGGATGCGCCGTTTTGGTGATTCAGAAAAATTCCTACACCTGATCACGCAAATCCGCGCACTCTCACCCGAGGCCGGAATTAGATCTAATTTCATTGTTGGTTTTCCCGGAGAGACTGAAGCTGATTACAACGATTTAGCTGAATTCATTACGGAAGCAAAGTTAGATGCAGTGGGGGTATTCGGATATTCCGATGAAGATAATACGGAGGCGATAGATCTTTCGGATAAAGTCGCTGATGAGGTAATTCGCCAACGAGTAGAGTCACTGTCTTCACTAGCTGATGAAATGGTCTCAGTGCGCGCACAAGCTCGCATCGGTGAACATGTGCGGGTTCTCATTGAAGATGCCGAACTACAAGAAGGACGCGCAGCTCATCAAGGGCCGGAAGTAGATGGCACAACATCATTTATTGGCACCTCATTTTCAGTCGGTGAGTATGTCGATGCGGTGATTATTGAATCAATGGGCGCAGATTTGGTGGCGCAGGCACAATGAGGATTCCTTCTTTCATCACACCGAATTGGCTCACCGTTACTCGAATACTTTTTATTCCGGTGGGCGTTTACTTTCTCTTTCTTGATGGGGGAGATAACGCTGGCAACCAAATAATTGCCTGGACAATTTTCTTTCTCTTGGGACTCACAGATATAGTTGATGGAAAGTGGGCGCGGCAATCTAATCGCATCACAGCCCTTGGCACCTTTCTCGATCCGGTAGCCGATAAAGCACTAATTGGGTCAGCAATGATTTCACTCTCCATCCTTGGCCGCTTCCCGTGGTGGATGACAATTCTTATCCTCACTCGTGAAATTGGAATCACAATATTTCGATTGGTAGTCATCAGAGATGGAGTAATTCCGGCAAGCAGGGGCGGAAAGTTAAAGACTTTCTTCCAGGGTTTCGGTGTGGGTTTCTTTGTTCTTCCACTGCCAGCTTCCCTTGATTGGTTTAAGTTCGGATTCATCTCAGTGGCAATCATTTTGACAATCACCAGTGCCTATGAATACGTCAATGCCTGGCGCAGAAGTGCGGGCAAAGGAAAGGTTGGATAGATGGCCACACAATCTCCGGCGAAATCAATTATTGAAACTTTAGTTGCCCGTGGTCAGACTCTTGCCGTTGCTGAATCTCTAACCGGTGGGGGACTTGGTTTCGCACTTACGCAAGTGCCTGGCGCATCTGCGGTTTTTCTTGGTGGCATTATTTCTTACACCACAGATGTGAAAGTGCGCGAACTCGGTGTTGGGCAAGCAGCGATTGATCAATACAAAGTAGTCAGTGAAGAAGTAGCAATTGAAATGGCGGAGGGTGCTAAGAATAAGTTTGCAACTACCTGGGCGATTTCAACCACGGGCGTTGCTGGCCCCGGGGATTATCAAGGGGTGCGCGAAGGAACAGTCTGGATCGCAATCCGTGGGCCCATCAATCAAACTTTGGCCCTTACCCTAGATGGCGGGCGCGATGGAGTGCGCCAAGGGGCTATATCCAGCGCAATCGGCACCTTTGCGCGTATCCTTAGCTCTTAAGGTTCAGTTAAGACTTGAAAGGAGCGTTGCCATGGTTCTACTTCGCCAAGCAGTAGGTCACACACTTCGTAACGCTCGCACAACTCAATCTCGCACACTGCGCGATGTCGCGCGTGAAGCTCGTGTCTCACTCGGTTATCTCTCTGAGGTAGAGCGCGGACAGAAAGAAGCTTCTTCTGAACTTCTCAATGCAATCTGCGAAGCGCTCGGCCTGACTCTCTCTTCGGTCATGACCGGAGTAACTCACGAACTCGCATCTCGTGAAAGTGCAAAGCTCTCCGTTGTCGACGCAGCCTAAGTACCTATTGCAAGGCGGGATACACCGCCGTACTGAGAGTGCAATCCTCGAAGGAACAAAGAAACTTATTTCCCAGTTCGGCATCTCTAACGTTTCAATGATTGAAATTGCTGATGCATCTGAAGTATCTCGCGCCACTTTATATAACCATTACCGAGATAAGAGTGCGGTATTACTTGCCCTCTTAACTGCCGAGGTAGAACGACTTGTGGAGTTGGCCCAGCGTGCTGGAACCCCCGCCGATGCACTCGAAACCTTATCTCGTGAAGTCTCAGCCGATACCGCACTTGCATCAATGAGAACACACGACGGGCAGATGCTGATAGCAATCATGTCACATGCCGAAAATCCGCTCTATCTCACACTTGCGCAATGCATCTATGGTGCAATCAAATCTGAAGCTGGCACCGGAGTTGCCATGCGCTGGCTGCTTGGACAGGTAATGCAACCAATAACTCCGAAACAATCACGTGAGCAGGCAGAGTTACTCGTCGATCGCACATTGTTTTAAGAGATTTAGCTATGCGCATTTCAGATCTGCGGGAACGCTTAACGCTCTCATTCGGTGAATCCTGGGCGCCATCTTTCGCACACGATATTGCTATTAGTGAACTTGCATCTATGACAGTCAATGAAGCACTTGCAGCCGGACGGGAAGCCGATGAAATTTGGCGGGCAGTGTGTAAGCAGTGTCCGAATGAAACCCAGAAGTACCGGTATTAAGCCCTAAACGGCGATGACCTCTAAAACCCAGGGCTCCTGACCCTCAGCCGGGGTTAAGGCGCACGGGTATTTCTCAGAGACGAAGGCATAGAGATCTTCCGGGGTCTGCGGCGTAGCGCGAGATTGCAGTAGCCAGCGCGTGATTTCACCGCGGGTCTTTTTCGACATATGTGTGACCACCGTGCGCACGCCATCGACCACCGTTGAAACCTTTACCTCCACCGTGATTTCAGGTGGAGCTGTCCATACGCTCTTATAGGTCGAGGAGCGGCAGTCGATAATCAGCTGGCGCTCGCGGAAATCAAGTGCTGCGCCAACACCCGGCCGCATCGCCTTGTTGTCGATCTTTGACTTGTAGCTCTCAATGCGATCACTTGGCCCGATTGCCCCGTATTTGGCCGAGATAATGGCGATGACCGATTCACCGCGCTTCCTGGCAGCGGGTGTGAGGGTGGGCCAATCCAGTGCTTGATAGAGGACCCCGGTATAGACCGAGATCGCGGGGGTGGGTTTAGTGGTCGCAAGCTTCTTTTCGGACGGGGGAAGCAGGATCAACATGCGACACACCCTACTTGTCAGTGGCTGGTAATACAGTTCGAACAGATGTTCGGATATAGTTTCCCTGCACAACCAGAGCGGTGCTCAGCCTTCGCCCACAGCGTCTCTATAACGCCACGGGCCGTAGCAGAGAATTCCGTACCTTCTGGGCCAACTACCAACGGTGGCGCTCGCCAACGTTCGAGATATAAGGAGAAGACAGTGGCTGCTGAAAAATCAAAGCCTGAAGATAACAAATCATCTGACCGTCAAAAGGCGTTAGATACCGCACTTGCCCAAATCGAACGTCAATTTGGTAAAGGCTCAGTAATGAAGATGTCAGATCGACAAGCACAGGTAATCGAAGTGATACCAACTGGTTCGATCGCACTGGATATCGCACTCGGAATTGGTGGCCTGCCACGTGGACGCATCGTTGAAATTTATGGACCAGAATCTTCCGGTAAGACAACTCTTACCTTGCACGCAATCGCAAATGCCCAGAAAGCTGGCGGCATCTGCGCATTTATTGATGCTGAGCACGCATTCGATGCTGAGTATGCAAAGAAGCTTGGCGTTGATATCGATGCGCTCCTTGTCTCACAGCCAGATACTGGTGAGCAAGCACTTGAAATCATGGACATGCTCATTCGTTCCGGAGCACTTGATCTCGTAGTTGTTGACTCGGTTGCAGCCCTGGTACCACGTGCTGAAATTGAAGGCGAGATGGGCGATTCCCATATGGGTCTGCAGGCACGCCTGATGTCACAAGCGCTGCGAAAGATTACTGGTGCACTACATCAATCAAAGACGACCGCAATCTTTATCAATCAGCTTCGCGAAAAGATTGGCGTCTTCTTCGGTTCACCTGAGACAACAACAGGTGGAAAGGCGCTTAAGTTCTACGCCTCAGTTCGCCTTGATATCCGCCGTATTGAAACGCTCAAAGAAGGAACAGAATCTGTCGGTAACCGTACTCGCGTTAAAGTGGTGAAGAACAAGATGGCGCCACCATTTAAGCAAGCAGAGTTTGACATCATCTACGGTGTGGGAATCTCACGCGAAGGATCAATCAT
>CAIXKQ010000183.1 GCA_903920065.1 uncultured Actinomycetes bacterium | reverse complement strand
CAGTCTGGTGACTTTGTCACTATCGATCTCACAGCCCGTATTGATGGCGCTGAAGTAGATGGTGGAAAAGCGAATGAGATTTCCTATGAAGTCGGCTCCAATCGCATGATTGACGGACTAGATGAAGCTCTCGCTGGAATGAGCGCGGGGGATAACAAGACATTTACCACCCAACTCGTTGGTCAAAAAGATGACGAAAAGGGCGATGTTGATATTGTCGTGAAGGCTGTGAAAGAGCGCGAGCTACCGGCCGCAGATGATGCATTTGCCAAACTAGCATCTGAATTCGATACCTTAGCTGAGCTTAAAGAGAATATCGCAGAGCGTTTATCGCGAGTGAAGAAGATGGAACAAGGCGCGCAAGCACGCGACCTACTCCTAGAAAAGTTACTGGCAGATCTTGATATCCCAGTTCCAGATGAGATTGTGCTCGAAGAAGTAAATGAGCACCTTGAGGGTGAATCTCGGATGGAAGATGCCGAACACCGCGCTGAAGTAGATGGCCAGGTTCGTGCCTCAATTAAATCTGATTTCTTACTTGATGCCATTGTGAAGGTGGAAGAAGTTCAAGTCTCTGAAATCGAACTCACCGAATATCTCATTCGCATGTCACAGCGATATGGAATGGGTCCGGAGCAATTTGCACAGGAGCTACAAAAAGCTGGACAAATTAGCCAGGTTGTTGCTGAGGTAACTCGCGCGAAGGCACTCGCATCAGTTCTTGGTCGAGTATCAGTTGTCGACAAGTCGGGCCAAGTGATTGATCTTGAAGCCCTTCGCCCAGCACAAGGTCAGCCGGCAGCGCCCGAAGCCGAGTAACTCTTTAGCCGTAAGCGAACATCAGAGTTTTTAACGCCTATCTCTCATATTTGGGAAGCAATATGGCGCGGTAATTGTTAAGGTCAATACAAGGGAAAGTTATTGGAAGGATGAAACGTGGATTTTATTAACCCACAGGAGAACACGCCTGTAGCGCGCTCAGTTGGTTCTGAGCCATTTGGACTAGGCGATCAGATTTATAGCCGCTTACTCCGTGAGCGAATCATCTTTCTTGCTGGTGAAGTGCGCGATGAGATGGCCAACGCCATCTGTGCGCAGATGTTGTTACTAGCTGCTGAAGATTCTACGAAAGACATTTACCTATACATCAACTCACCTGGTGGATCAGTAACAGCCGGTATGGCCATCTATGACACGATGCATTACATCAAAAACGATGTTGCAACAGTTGCTATGGGAATGGCTGCCTCCATGGGTCAATTCCTTCTTACAGCTGGCGCACCTGGCAAGCGTTATGCAACACCAAATGCGCGCATCTTGATGCACCAACCGCTAGGTGGCATCGGCGGAACTGCAACAGATATTCGTATCCAGGCAGAGCAGATGGCTATTACCAAGCAGACGATGTCTGAACTCAATGCCAAGCACACTGGGCAACCGCTAGAAAAGATTATTGCTGATTCAGATCGCGATAATTGGTTTAATGCTAAGGATGCACTTGCCTATGGATTTATCGATCACATCGCTTCAAATGAAGGCCAAATCGCGGGAGGTAAGAAGTAATGAAGCACATTCAAGAAATTACGAACCGCTACGTTCTTCCAACAATTGAAGAAAAGACCGCCTACGGTTTTAAGCGCTTAGATCCATATACAAAGTTATTTGAAGAGCGCATCATCTTCCTTGGTCAGGCAATTGATGACACTGTGGCAAACGATGTGATGGCCCAGCTTCTCACTTTGGAATCAATGGATCCAGATCGCGATATCTCGATCTACATTAACTCACCGGGTGGATCATTTACCGCACTCACCGCAATTTATGACACGATGCAATTTGTTCGCCCAGACATCACAACAATTTGTCTTGGCCAAGCAGCATCAGCTGCTGCAATCATCTTGGCTGGTGGCACAAAAGGTAAGCGTTATGGCCTAGAGCACTCACGTATCTTGATTCACCAACCATCATCAGAAGGTGGCGGACAGGCATCAGATATTGAAATTCAAGCACGCGAAATTCTTCGCATGCGTGGATTACTCGAGACCATGCTGGCTAAGCACTCGAATAAGACTGTGGAAGAAATTGAGAAAGATATTGAGCGCGACAAGATTCTGACAGCTGCAGAGGCT
>CAIXKQ010000182.1 GCA_903920065.1 uncultured Actinomycetes bacterium | reverse complement strand
ATCTGGCGGCTTCGGCCTCCTCATCGCATATAAGGCAAAGAGAAAGAGTGAATGCAGTGAAAAATCATGCATCTCTGTCCCGATCACCTCGTAAATTCATCGCAGTCATCTCTGCAGCCCTCGCTGGCGCGCTCGCGCTCACAGCGATGCCGGCTCAGGGTGCGAGCACACCAGGTGTAAGTGACACTGAAATTGTTTTAGGAATGCAGCTGCCACAGACAGGCGCAGCGAGCCCCGGTTATAACAAGGTAGATGACGCCATGCGCGCCTACTTCGACTACGTCAATTCAAAGGGCGGCGTCTATGGCCGCAAGATCACTTTGGTTGCCAAAGATGACTCATACAAGGCTGGCCTCACAGTTTCAACTGCGTCAGCACTGATCAATAAGGATAAAGTCTTTGCGATGGTGGGTTCTATTGGAACACAGACACATATCTCGGTTATTAAAGATATCAACCGTCGTGGAATCCCTGACCTCTTCGTACTAAGTGGATATAGCGGTTTCTACACAGATCCAAAGAAGTATCCAACTACCTTCGGTTCTTTGGGTACCTATGTTGTAGAGGCGAAGATCCTTGGAAAGTACATCAAGGAGAATTTGTCTACTAAGAACGTCGGAATTCTCTATCAGACTGATGACTTCGGTCGTAACACTGTAGAAGGTCTAGCAACTGCTGGAGTGACTTTCACAGCAAAGAAGAATGCAGCGACATTTATCGCTGGCGCTCAAGCTGGTGGACTCGATGCTCAGATGCAGCAACTCTCCGATAACAAGGTAGACGTTGTTGTTGTTGGCGCAACTGCCTCAGCATTTGCAGCAGCTGTGGGTTCAGCAAACAAGATTGGCTACAAACCACAGTACATAGTGATCTCAGTGGGATCAGATGCCACAACCTTCCAGACAATTCTTGGTTCAAAAGGAATCCCCGCGGCAGTTTCAGCAGGGCTCTTAGCTGGAACGATTTCAGCATCACATGCTCCATCACCAGGTGAAGCAGACGACGAATTCGTCGTGGCATTTAAGAAAATCAATGATGAATTCAACAAGGGTCCAAGTAAGACTTGGGATAACAATGTTCTGCAAGGTATGAATATTGGTTACACCATGACAGCTGCTCTTATGGGTGCAGGCAAAGACCTCACACGTCCAGGAATCATCAAGTACATCGAAAACAACGCTTCAAAGCTATCAAGTGCAGCTCTTGCTCCACTTGGATATTCAGCTACGACCCACGAGGCTTATACCGGCTTCTGGATCGGAAAATATGATGCAACGGCAGTGCTTAAGCCAATCGATGGCACACGTAAAGTGTGGACAACTGATTCAGCTAAGGGTGCTGTAACCGAACTCAAATACACACGTCCTGCAATCGCAGCCGATGCACTACCAAAGGTTGGTTAATCAGATGAAACTATCAATCCGTAAATCAATCGCAGCTGTGAGTGCGGCAGCACTTGTAGCAACAGGCGTACTTGTATCTGTTCCTGCAGCAAATGCCGCAGCACCAACATGTACAACTGACAAAGCCAATCTTGAAACCTGTACCGGCACCCTTGCTAACGGTGCGGGATATGTATTTAAGATGCCGGCAAACTTCAAGGGAACAATGTTCTTCTGGGAGCATGGCTTCCGTCCAACATATCCAGGAGTTTCAGCTGTTCCTACACGGGTAGAAGAAATTACTCCAGCGAGTGCTACTACCGGCAAAGACATCACGAAAGAGATGATGCTCGCCGGTTATGGCGCTGCAGCGTATGACGGAACTGTGAAGGGCGCTCGTGGATGGAATAACACATTCCGAGTAGAGATGCTCAAGGAAGTTATCGATACTGCAATGGCTAAGTACGGCACAAAGATTCAGAAGAAAGTTATCTATGGATCTTCCCAAGCCGGAACTATTCTTACGCCATTTATTGAGAAGTACCCAACATACGCCGACTCTGTCGGCATTCTGGCGGGAAATACAGCGTCGCCAGCTGACTCAGTCCAGTCTGCTTGCGACATCTTCTACATCCTGAGTGTCTTTGCTGACCCAACCATTAAGGGTTGCGCAGCATTTGGAGTGAAGGGACCGGCAGGCCATGGCGCATCAGTAGCAGAATTGCTAAAAGTTGTAGCACTGCTCAAGACATGGCAGGTGACTTACGGAGCTCCAGGACTTGAATATCCTGCAGCTCTCAAGGGTTCACCAATCCCACAACGTTCAGCACTTCTTCTTACTGGTCTGCTTTCAGGAGTTCCAACAAAGAGTGCACACATGGATGGAATTTCGACAAGCACACTTGTTCCTGAACACAGCATTAACGCAACTGTTGCAATCCTGGAAAACATGGGAGAAGCAGTCGCAACTGGAGTCCTGGCCGGACAATCAATGTCTGAAATAACAGGCCCTGGTTTCTACGACAACACAAAAACTAATTGGGCAGCACTGCTCGATGAGGCCGATTCTGGTCGTTACAACCTAGGACTTTCAGGTGATGAAGGTATTGCCGCAATGCTTGGAGTGCTCTCTATGGCTCCTCGTGTTACAGGTGATCCTGATGCAATTGCTAAGTTCAAGGCACTCGATAAGTCATCCTTTAACTCAACAAAGCCAACGATCTTGATTTCAAATGAAGCAGATCGTCTGGTCTTTCCGGGTAACTCATCACGCTATGTTGATCGCAAGCGCGAAGTCTACGAAAAGGCTCTTGCATACTGGGAGAAGACAAGGACTGGTAAGAAGCCAATCTGGAACACTCTTGCACTTTATGCAATGACGCCTGAGACCTACACAAAGTTCACTGCTACAGGTGCGCCAGATTTGACGGCAGCTCCAGCAGTATCTGGAGTAGGACATCAATCCTTCACCACAAAGCAGATGAAGGCGTGGGTAGATATGCTCGCAGTCGCTGCTAAATCAGGAAAGGTGCCTACAAATGAGTATGTTCAATACATCGCAGAAAAGGTTCCTTATCTCAATGGCGATACGGATTATCGCCCAGCCGATTTGAAGTATGACTTCGGCTATTAATTCAGTAATAAGTTAAGAAGAAGGGCCCTGGGAGACTGGGGCCCTTCTTGCTTTTGTCTATCAACTATCCTTCACGAGTGAGAATCGAGACTGCTGCAGATATGCATGCACTAGGTGTGCGCATCGGCGCTCAGTGCCGCGCTGGAGATCTCATCTTGCTCAACGGCCCGCTGGGCGCCGGCAAAACTGTTTTAGTCCAAGGTATTGGGCAAGCACTCGGCATCAATGACATTACATCGCCTACCTTTGTCATCTCCAGAATTCATCAGGCTCCACTCGCACTTATTCACGTAGATGCTTACCGACTCCTTGAAGGCGGCAATGCGGCTGTTTACTTAGATGATTTAGATATCGATACTGCCCGCGAAAATGCGGTGACTGTCATTGAATGGGGCGGGGCTGAATCTGCACGTTTAAGTGATGAGCGCTTAGAGATCACAATAGATCGCACAGAAGAGGTTCGTGAAGTATTTATCAATAAGGTTGGCACGCGCTGGCAGGGTGTTGAGCTATGACAATCTCACTTGCTATCGATACCTCAACTTCAAAGACGATTGTTGGAATTATTGAAGATGGCGCTGTTCTTTATGAGAAAGCCCATGAGGGAGCAACTGATCATGGACGCGCACTTTCAGAGCTAGTTGCAGAAGCGCTCAAGGTTGCCAAGCCTCCGCACCAAGTAGTTGTGGGAATGGGGCCGGGGCCATTTACTGGACTTCGCGTGGGGATCGCCTTTGCCCAAACCTTTGCACTCTCTCGCCAGATTCCCGTTATCGGAATCTGTTCACTTGATGCGATTGCTATTGATAAAGATGAGTACACGGTGGCCATCGATGCCCGCCGGAAAGAGATTTACTGGGCTAGTTACAAAGATGGCATCCGAGTTGCTGGTCCCTCGGTCAATAAACCGGCTGAAGTTGCCAACTTCATCATTGATGTTTTTCCCGATATGCAAAAACTAGTTTTACTGGCAGCAAGCCAGAGCGTTTTAGAACCCATGTATTTACGCAGACCTGATGCTGTGCCCACCGCGGAGCGGCCATGATTACTTATCGCCAGCCCATCGCACTAGATATCCCAGTACTTGTCGGATACGAGAAAGAGTTATTTCCATATTCACCATGGAGCGCTGCGCAATTTAAAGAGGAGTTTGCTGGAATTCCTCGCACCCGATTTATGTCGGTGGCCGAAAGTGATAACCGCATCGTGGGCTATT
>CAIXKQ010000181.1 GCA_903920065.1 uncultured Actinomycetes bacterium | reverse complement strand
TTCCACTCCCACACTTTCTTCACAAAATCTTCTCGACCTAAATCATGGCGAGTAAGTCCCTTAGTTGCCAATTGTTTTTCCACAACATTTTGCGTTGCAATTCCGGCATGGTCCATTCCAGGAAGCCAGAGCGCTTCAAAACCTTGCATGCGCTTCATGCGGGTTAAGCAATCTTGCAGAGTTTGATCGAGCGCGTGGCCGATATGTAAATTGCCGGTGACATTCGGTGGTGGAATAACGATGGTAAATGGTTCTTTAGATGAGTTGGCATCAGCCGTGAAGTAGCCAGCGTCTAACCACTTTTTATAGAGCGGGCCTTCGATTTCACTCGGCGTAAATGCCGGTGCTAGCTCGCGCTTTTCTAAAGACATGGAGCGCAGTCTAGTTTACCTTTACGCGCTTTTCTCCTCTGTGTTCTTCTCACGACGAGAAGCGCGCTTAGCAATATCACCGGTACGTGGCAGCAAGGTGGGGGCTGCGCTATCTGTGATGCAACTCTTTTCGATGATTACCTTGGCGACATCTGTGCGGCTTGGGATCTCATACATGACCCCAAGTAGTACTGATTCCATGATGGCGCGTAGTCCGCGTGCACCAGTTCCGCGAATGAGTGCAAGGTCGGCCACCGCTTCTAGGGCATCCTCTGAAAATTCGAGCTCCACATCATCTAGGTCAAAGAGCTTCTGGTATTGCTTTACTAGCGCATTCTTTGGCTCGGTAAGAATCTGCATGAGAGCTGGCTTGTCAAGATTTTCAACGCTGGTAAGAACCGGCAGGCGACCAATGAATTCCGGGATCATTCCGAACTTAAGTAAATCCTCTGGCATGACATCGGCAAAGATATCTCTGCGATTCTTCTCTTCGGCAGTCTGAAGTTCAGCTCCGAAACCAACGCCGGCAGAGCCGCTGCGTGATTCAATAATTTTATCTAGGCCCGCAAATGCGCCCCCAACAATAAAGAGAACGTTTGTTGTATCAATCTGGATAAATTCTTGATGTGGGTGCTTGCGACCCCCCTGTGGTGGAACAGAAGCAACCGTTCCTTCTAAAATCTTAAGCAGCGCTTGCTGAACACCTTCACCTGAAACATCTCGAGTAATAGATGGGTTTTCAGATTTGCGAGCCACCTTATCGATTTCATCGATATAGATAATTCCGGTTTCTGCCTTCTTCACATCGTAATCGGCAGCCTGTAAAAGCTTGAGCAAAATGTTCTCAACATCTTCACCGACATAACCTGCTTCGGTGAGGGCGGTGGCATCTGCAATAGCAAAGGGAACATTGAGCATACGTGCCAGAGTTTGCGCCATCAGCGTCTTGCCGCATCCGGTTGGACCAAGAAGCAGAATATTTGATTTCGCTAATTCAATTCCATCTTCATTGCGGGAATCTCCAGATTGCACGCGCTTATAGTGGTTATAGACAGCAACTGAAAGTGACTTCTTTGCCCGATCTTGGCCAATCACATATTGATCAAGGAATTCAAAGATTGCCTGTGGCTTAGGAAGTTCACTTAAACCAAGTGAGGAAGCTTCGGAAAGTTCTTCAACGATGATCTCATTACAGAGTTCAATACATTCATCGCAGATATAAACGCCCGGACCTGCAATAAGTTTCTTAACCTGCTTCTGAGTTTTGCCGCAGAAGGAGCATTTGAGGAGGTCGTTAGCTTCGCCAATTCGGGTGGACATGGGTGTAAGGATAGTTTTTATGGGTAAAAATTGCGCGTGAAATCAAGCCTGACTTTGTTCGCCTATAGGTGAATATGGCGGCAATTTCGACTTCATCTCTTTCACTCCCGGCACCAGAAGTACCAATGCGCAGATTGCCAGATGGAAGATTGCGACGCCGATGAGCAACTCTTTCTCGCCAAAGATATGCACGAGTGGGCCAACTAAGGCCATACCAAGAGGCATCAGTCCCATCGTTCCCATGTAATCCAAACTAAATACTCGTCCCTGATATTCAGCCGGAACTTCACGTTGCACCGATGTTGACCAGAATGCTTCCCACGGCCCCACTGAAAAACCAGCAAGTAGATAGGCAATGAGTATTAAGGGCGCAGAAGAAGGAAATGCCAGAATAAGAGGGGCGAGGATAAATAGCCCCCACACAACGACTGAGACCAGCCCTTCATTTTTCACCTTCCACTTAATAAAGATGACTGCAGAGATCGCTCCGCCCACACTAAAGAGCGCCGCCGATGCGGCATAGACCGATGCATCACCAAATTCACGCTTGGTAATGACTGGAAGCAGAACGTTCTCCACACCGATAACAAGCATCAATTGCACAGATGCCATCACAATCATGGCGGCAATCCATTTGTAGTACCAGACGACTCGAACACCCTCTCGCAAATCTTGGACGAAGTGGTTTTTGACAGCGTCATTTTTCGCAATCGGACCTTCATCAATACGAACCAGGATTGCTGCCCCTGCCAAAAAGAAGATGGAACATGCAACATAGGTTGCATGAGTTCCCAGTGAAACAAGAAGAATTCCAGCAACTCCCGGACCGGCAATTTGTGATGTACGAAGGGCAATTCCGCGCAGTACATTTCCAGCAGGCAACAAATGATCAGGCAAGATACTTGGCATGAGCGCTTGCGCTGCCGGTGCGCCAAAACCATCAGAGACTCCCATGAGTACAACGATCAGACCCAATATCCACATCGAAATGTGTGCGGGATCAATAAAGACAACTACTGAACCAATGACTGCTCGAAAACCATCGGCGGCAATCAGAACTGTTTTCCTGGGCAATCGATCAACAACGACGCCGCCTACTGGAGAAAAGAGAACACCGGAGAGAACACGCGCGCCCAGAATCAAACCCAAGGTGGTGATGGTTCCACCGGCATCAAGGACAGTGACGGCAAGTGCGATTGGAAATGCGGACATAGCAAGGATGGTCAGGATTGTTGAGACCCATAAGTTGCGATATGCCGGGTATGAGAAAAGAGCGCCGGGTTCGAAATATTTCTTTAGCATTTTCGAACCAGACGCCCCTTTAGTGAAATTTTGTGCTTAAGGCTTTGCCTTACGTGAAGCCATTACCTTATCGATGATTCCATATTCCACAGCCTCTGCAGCTGTCAGAATCTTGTCGCGCTCAATATCTTTCTCAATTTCTTCCACAGTCTTATTGGAGTG
>CAIXKQ010000180.1 GCA_903920065.1 uncultured Actinomycetes bacterium | reverse complement strand
CTTCGCGAAAAGATTGGCGTCTTCTTCGGTTCACCTGAGACAACAACAGGTGGAAAGGCGCTTAAGTTCTACGCTTCAGTTCGCCTTGATATCCGCCGTATTGAAACACTTAAAGAAGGAACTGAATCTGTTGGTAACCGTACTCGCGTTAAAGTGGTGAAGAACAAGATGGCGCCACCATTTAAGCAAGCAGAGTTTGACATCATCTATGGTGTGGGAATCTCCCGCGAAGGATCAATCATTGACATGGGCGTAGAGCTCGGAATCGTGAAGAAGTCCGGTGCTTGGTACACATACGAGGCAGATCAACTAGGTCAAGGTAAAGAGAATTCTCGCGCATTCCTTATCAATAACCCAGATCTAGCCAACGAGATAGAGTCAAAGATTCGTGCCAGCTTCGTGCCCGTTGAAGTCGATGCAGCGCTCATTGCTGAAATCGATGAAGCTGCAGCAGAGGTTGATTTCTAATTTCACTGCAATTTGCAAAGGTTGAGAGAGGCGAGGGCTCTGACCCTTACGAAGTAGCTCACGCAATTGCGCTCAACGCACTTGTGACACGAGCGAAAAGTAAGGGCGAGCTTCTCGCTCATCTTAAAACCCGTGGCGTAGAAGATGATGTGGCGCATGCTGTCATTTTTCGTCTGCAAGAAAGTGGCCTGGTTAATGATCGCGAATTCGCCCTTGCCTGGGCCACCTCGCGCCATGAGCATAAGAAGATTTCAAAGCGCATCATTGCGGGGGAGCTTCGTCAAAAAGGTGTCACACAAGAGCAGATTGATGAAGCACTTGATGGCATCGATGACGAATCGGAATATCGATCAGCTTTTGAACTTGGCTTTAAGAAATACAACACCATGTCTCGACTAGCACCTGATGTTCAGGTTCGCCGCATTCAATCACTTTTAGCTCGAAAAGGCTTTAACTTCACTATTATTTCTCGAGTACTCAAAGAACTCGATTTACTCAATAACTAACTACTTACCTGATTTCAAATGCTCGCTGAGTCGTTCCGCCGTTGCCACAACTGCAGCGGCATGTAGTCGGCCAGGCTGACGGCCCAGTCTTTCAATGGGTCCGCTAATAGAGACAGCTGCAATAACTTTTCCGTTTGGTCCGCGCACGGGGGCAGAGACAGATGCAACGCCGGCTTCACGTTCGCCTACAGATTGTGCCCAACCGCGTCTGCGATCTGCAGCTAAATGCGCTGCGGTGTATCTAGCATTTTTTAGCCCGCGATGAATTTTCTCTGAATCTTCCCACGCCATTAAAATTTGGGCTGCAGATCCTGCCTGCATCGTCAGTGATGCACCGATAGGCACAGAGTCACGAAGACCGGATAAACGCTCTGCTACTGCAACACAGATTCGAATATCTCCTTGGCGACGGTAGAGCTGTGCTGACTCCCCGGTGGCATCGCGCAGGGCGGCAAGTGCCGGAGTTGCCACTGCAATCAAGCGATCTTCACCGGCTGCAGCTGCCAATTCACCCGAACGAGCTCCAATAATGAAACGACCATTGAGGTCGCGTGCTACAAGATGATGAAATTCCAGGGCAACGGCGAGCCTGTGAGCTGTGGGACGGGCGATTCCAGTGGCGGCTACGAGTTCGGCCAAGGAGTGAGGTCCTGATTCAAGAGTGGCCAGGATGTATACGGCTTTATCTAAGACGCCGACTCCGCTATTCTTCTTATCCACAGAGTGATATTAGCATCCCATTCTGTGAGACGCAATATAGTTAGCGCAAAGATTAGGAGCACCAGAGATTATGGGTAAAACACTCGCGGAGAAGATTTGGGATGACCATATCGTTCGTAGCGCAGAAGGTGAACCTGATCTGCTCTATATCGATCTGCATCTGATTCATGAAGTAACAAGTCCACAAGCTTTCGATGGACTGCGTCTTGCAGGACGCCCAGTGCGTCGTGCCGATCTGACAATTGCAACCGAAGATCACAACACGCCAACGCTAGATATTCTCAAGCCAATTGCTGATCCGGTTTCAAAGTTGCAGATTGATACCTTGCGTAGCAATGCGAAAGAATTTGGTATTCGACTGCACTCGCTAGGAGATGCCGACCAAGGCGTTGTCCACGTTGTTGGCCCACAGCTTGGAATTACCCAGCCAGGCATGACTATTGTTTGTGGAGATTCACATACTTCCACCCATGGTGCTTTTGGCGCCATCGCATTTGGTATTGGTACCTCAGAGGTAGAACACGTTCTTGCAACACAGACGCTGCCATCACGTCGGCCAAAGACAATGGCTATCAATGTCGAGGGAACACTCAAAGCCGGCGTGAGTGCGAAAGATATTATTCTTGCAATTATTGCCCAAATTGGCACCGGCGGTGGCCAGGGATACATCATTGAATACCGCGGTTCTGCAATCCGAGCACTGTCTATGGAAGGCCGCATGACGGTCTGCAACATGTCCATTGAAGCCGGAGCGCGTGCGGGGTTAATCGCACCAGATCAGAAGACATTTGATTACATGAAGGGCAAGCCACATGCACCGGAGGATTTCCAGGGCGCTCAGAAGTATTGGCAGAGCCTGTTTACTGATGCTGATGCAAAATTTGATGTTGAAATCACAATCAATGCAGATGAGCTAGAACCATTTGTCACATGGGGTACTAACCCAGGGCAAGGGCTACCGCTCAATGCATCAGTGCCAAATCCTGCTGAAATTAAGGATGCCGAAGAGCGTGGAGCTGCCGAACGCGCTCTGCAATACATGGGACTTGTGGCTGGAACACCACTGAAGAAGATAGCTATTGACACTGTTTTCTTGGGTTCTTGCACCAATGGCCGGATCGAAGATTTACGTGCTGCTGCTTCAATTTTGGAAGGCAAGAAGATTGCAACCACGCTACGCATGCTGGTAGTTCCTGGCTCTGAACGAGTACGTCAGCAAGCAATGACGGAGGGGCTAGATAAAGTCTTCACCGATGCCGGCGCTGAATGGCGTAATGCTGGATGTTCGATGTGCCTTGGCATGAATCCAGATCAACTTGCCGTTGGCGAGCGTTCGGCATCCACATCTAATCGAAACTTTGAAGGGCGACAAGGAAAAGGTGGACGTACTCACCTGGTCAGCCCATTAGTTGCTGCAGCAACAGCCATTCGCGGCACACTTTCATCACCGGCAGATTTGTAAGAGAGGCAAGGAAAATGGATAAATTTATTAAGCACACCGGAACCGGAGTTCCGCTACGTCGCAGCAACGTTGATACCGATCAGATCATCCCGGCTGTCTATTTAAAGCGTGTGACCCGCAGTGGCTTCGAAGATGGCCTCTTCTCGGCCTGGCGCACAGATCCTGAATTTGTACTCAATAAGCAAGAGTTCAAGAGCGGAACCGTGCTTGTGGCAGGGCCAGAGTTTGGAACCGGATCATCGCGCGAACATGCAGTCTGGGCGCTACAAAACTACGGTTTCAAGGTTGTCATCTCTAGCCGCTTTGCAGATATCTTCCGAAACAACTCCCTCAAAGGTGGATTATTGACCGTCATAGTTCCACAGGCGGTCGTTGACGCTCTCTGGGATGCCATCGAGAGCGAGCCAACCACTGCAATTTCCGTCGACCTAGAGGCGCGCACAGTTTCCTATCACGCCTTCACGGTGAGCTTTGAACTCGATGATTACACCCGCTGGCGCCTGATGGAGGGGCTAGATGACATCGGACTAACCTTGAAGCACACTGATTCCATCGACGCCTTTGAAGCAAAACGCCCTGCCTATAAGCCAAAGACGCTACCCGTACGAATTTAAACCCACTTCACGTGTGAAAATGAGCGTGTAGTAATGCTTTTTTCCAAGGGGTGAGTGGGATATACAAAACCCTCAATTAAAGAATGAGAGTTTTTTACGCACAAATAAGCCATTTTTGGAGAATAAATTCGTTGCGACACGCGCGCGTTAATAACGCTCTCACCCCATGAATAGGTTTATGTTTTACGCAGTTAGGCAAAAGCTTAATTATTTAAGCGTAAAACTTCTCATTAAGGGGAAACTGAATGAATAAGGCCCAGTTCATCGCTGCGTTGGCCCCACACTTCAACGGCAGCAAGAAAGATGCAGCACACGCTGTAGATGTAGTTTTTGACACAATCGTTCGTAACATGTCAGCCGGAAACGACGTCATGATCAACGATTTCGGTAAGTTCAAGAAGGTTGATCGCAAGGCACGTATGGGTCGTAACCCATTCACCGGCGAGACAATCAAGATCAAGGCGTCAAAGAAGGCACGTTTCCTTCCTGCAAAGGCACTCAAGGAAATTATTGCTGGAGATCGCAAGCTTGGTCCAGCTCCTAAGCCAGAAGTTAAGGCAGCACCAAAGGCAGCAGCGAAGAAAGCTGTAGCGAAGAAGAAGGTAGCTAAGAAGTCTCCTGCGAAGAAGAAGCCAGCAGCTAAGAAGAAGGTTGCTAAGAAGGCTCCTGCAAAGCGCAAGCCAGCAAAGAAGGCAGTTAAGAGACGTTAATTCTTAACACTTTTCACAAGAAGGAGTCTTGCTAATGCAGGACTCCTTCTTGCTTTCCCCGTTACCATAGCGAACATGGCAGAGTTCAAGCTTTCTTATGAACCGCCACGTGGTTTTCCACTAGGCACAAATCTCACCTATAAAGTCTTTGCCGCTATTTTGATTCCAATTTTCAATCTCTTCATGAGTCGAGATTGGAAGGGTGCCGAAAATATTCCAGCCCAGGGCAGAGTTATCGTCGCAAGCAATCACATGTCCTATCTCGATGTCCTGGTCTTCACGCACTTTCTTTTTCGAAATGGCAGAGCCCCTCGATATCTTGGCAAGGTTGGGGTTTTTAGAGTTCCTGTGATTGGCAAGATTCTTTTAGCATCTGGTCAGATTCCGGTGGAGCGAGAAACCATCGATGCTAAGAATGCAGTCGATCATGCAAAGATTCTGTTGGAGTCCGGACATATGCTCGGTGTTTATCCGGAAGGAACTCTTACCCGAGATGGGCAGATGTGGCCCATGATTGCCAAGACGGGGTGCGCGCGCCTTGCGCTAGAAACAGATACGCCCGTTATCCCGATTGCGCAGTGGGGCTCACAACTTGTGATTCCGAATTACACCAAGAGAGTACAACTCTTTCCGCGCAAGACAATCATCATTAGAGCTGGCAAGCCGGTGGATCTCTCGCCTTGGAAAGGAAAGCACGAGGACCCCCAGGCCCTGATTGAAGCAACAGCTAAAATCATGCGAGAAATTACTACCCTTTTGGAGGATATTCGTGGTGAGAAGCGACCTGAAGTAATCTTTGACCCGCACACATCAGATCTTCCACGGATAGGTAACTTTAAGACGAAGAGAGCATGAGCAAAGTAACTGTTTTCGGTGCCGGCGCCTGGGGTTCAACCATGGCGCAGGTCTTAAGTGATGCAGGAAATGAAGTACTCCTTTGGGGTCGTAGTGAATCTGTCATCACAGAAATCACCACCGCTCATACCAATGTGAAGTATTTAGGTAGCCACATACTGCCCGATGACATCATTGCCACTACCAGTCTGGATGATGCATTCGCGTTCTCGCAGATGTATGTACTTGCAATCCCTGCGCAAGAGATCCGGGCAACGCTGGAAGATTGGAAGGCTCGCTTTCCATCGGACTGCACCATTGTGAGTACCCTCAAAGGAATTGAAATAGCCACTCAAATGCGCATGACCGAGGTTATTGAAGACGTTCTTGGCGCACATAAGATTGCAATCATTACCGGACCTAACTTGGCCGATGAACTTGTGCTTCGTCAGCCCGCCGGCGCTGTTGCTGCGGCAACGTCGCAAGTGCTAGCTGATCAGATTAGAGAGTTATTTCGCACTCCCTATTATCGTGTCTATACATCAACTGATGTCATGGGCTGCGAACTTGCTGGCGCCATTAAGAGTGTTATCGCACTCGCGGTTGGGCTATCGATTGGCATGGGCTTTGGCGAAAATACTCAAGCGATGCTCATTACCCGTGGGCTAAATGAAGTAGCACGATTATGTGCCGCTCACGGTTCTGATCCGTTATCTGCCGCCGGCTTAGCAGGGATGGGCGATCTCGTTGCTAGTTGTGGGTCACCACTTTCTCGTAATAGAACATTTGGTGAAGTTATTGGTCGCACAGGTTCTATGAGCGCTGCCCGCACACAGATGGTTAAAACTGTCGAAGGCGTTGCATCATCGAGTGCGGTACTTGAAATTGCCCATCGTGTGGGTATCGAAGTTCCCGTGATTGAGGCAGTAGCTGACATTGTCAGTGAAAAACTCACTCCAGAAGCAGCGCTACAAAGATTGATGGAGATAACGACTAAGGCTGAAAACTTCATCCGATGACACAACGCGTAGCAATCATTTGTGGTGGACGTAGCAGCGAGCATGAAATCTCATGTATCTCTGCTGGAGGAGTCCTTGCCGCCATCGATCGCACAGCCTATGAACCCATTCTGATTGGAATTACCAAAGAAGGTTCGTGGGTCTTGATTCCAGAAGATCACACCATGTCAATCGTCAACGGCGTTCTTCCAACTGTGCCGCAGAATGCTCCGGCAGTTATTGCCGATGTTGCCGGATTTTCTAGTGGTGGAAAAGATTT
>CAIXKQ010000179.1 GCA_903920065.1 uncultured Actinomycetes bacterium | reverse complement strand
CCGACATTGTTTCTCCATTTTCGTGTGATGAAATTGAAGTGAGAATCTAACAAGTTGTCATTGAGAATAGAAGTCAAGAATTGTTCTTACCTGCTAATCAATTGCAGTTAGTTAATATCTCTAAATGAGATTTAGAGCGGAATGTTGCCGTGAGATCCACGGCGATATTCACTTTCACCTAAGACTTTAGCAATCGCACTCCGTGTCTTATCAGGCTCAATCATTTCATCGACCGCCCCTATTTCAATGGCGCGGGCAACACCGCCAGATACCTTCTCGTGTTCGGCAGCGAGTTCAAGTTCCATACCTTCACGCTGAGCATCCGGTAGATCTGCCAATAATCTGCGGTGCAGTACGCGCACAGCAGCAACTGCGCCCATCACCGAAACTTCTGCTTGTGGCCACGCAAATACTCGAGTGGCACCCAGTGACTTTGAATTCATCGCAACGAATGCGCCGCCATAGGCTTTGCGGGTAATAACAGTGACACGTGGGACGACAGATTCAGCAAATGCATGGAGCAACTTGGCACCACGACGCACCGCACCTTCCCACTCTTGACCGACACCGGGTAAGAAGCCGGTGACATCTGCAATCACAATGAGCGGAATACCGAAGGCATCGCAGGTGCGCACAAAGCGCGCTGCCTTCTCACCTGCTGCTGAATCCAGCACGCCACCAATAACTTGTGGGTTATTTGCAATCACACCGACTGTGCGACCACCAAGCCGGCCAAGAACAGTGGTCATGTTCTGCGCCCACATATCTAGGAGCTCTAGCTTTTCGCCATCGGGATCCAGAATTGCATCGACCAGCGGATGCACGTCATAGACGCGCTTTTTAGATTCAGGTACTAAGTGAGCAAGTGCCACATCTGGCACAGTTGGCGACATCAGACCTTGATTAGAAAATAGCGAGACTAAATCCTGAATCTCGTTAAAAGCAATATCTTCGGTGGGCGCAATAACGTGAGCCACACCAGAGTTCTTACTATGCGCTTCCGGGCCACCGAGTAGCGCCATATCCACAACATCGCCGGTGACAGATTTAACGACATCGGGACCAGTAACAAAGATGCGACCTTCTGGTGCCAAGACAACAACATCTGTCAGAGCTGGACCATAAGCACCGCCGCCTGCTGTGGGGCCAACGACAAGTGATAACTGGGGGATGCGTCCACTTGCTGTGACCATTGATTGAAAAACTTCACCGAATGCATTCAGGGATGCAACACCGTCACTGAGCCGGGCACCTCCTGAATGCCAGATTCCGATAACGGGAACTTGGGCGCCCATCGCTGCGCGATATGCCTGCACAATAACTTGTGAGCCCTCAATGCCCAGTGCGCCACCTTTTATTGTGGGATCGGAGGCAAAGACGACAACTTTATTTCCTTTGACTAACCCGGTTGCTGCAACCATTCCGCAATCTGTGCGAGGTAGAAGAAATTCAAATGCGCCGTCATCTGTAAGTCTGGCTATACGAGCTTCCGGATCTAGCGAAGTGACTGGGGGTGTCATGGTTATAGATTAGAGCGATTTGAATGCAAGCACCACGTTGTGGCCGCCAAAACCGAATGAATCATTGAGCGCTGCGATATCTCCTGCCGGAAGGGCGCGCGGCGTATCGCGCACGACATCGACTGTGACAGCAGGATCTAAGTTCTCGATATTAATTGTTGGGGGAGCAAGTCGTTCTTGCAGCGCCTTGACGATAAATACAGATTCAATTGCGCCAGCGCCACCCAGTAAGTGGCCAGTCATTGATTTTGTGGCAGAAACTGCAACATGGTCAGCGTCGGCGCCTAACGCTTTGCGAAGGGCATTCGCTTCTGCCACATCCCCTGCTGGAGTAGATGTGGCGTGGGCATTTAAGTGAACAATATCTTTTGTAGAAAGCCCAGAGTTAGCTAGCGCGAATTTAATTGCCCGCTGTACGCCACCACCATCAGGATCAGGTGCGGCGATGTGATAACCATCGGATGTCAGCCCTTGTCCGGCGATCTCGCAATAAATCTTTGCCCCACGTGCTTTAGCGATTTCGTATTCTTCAAGAATAAGTACGCCGCCACCTTCACCTAGAACAAAGCCATCTCGATCAATGTCATAGGGGCGAGAAGCCGCAGCGGGATTGTCATTACGTGTGGAGAGCGCTTTCATCTGACCAAAGGCAGCCATGGGTAGTTGATGAATAGCAGCTTCCACGCCACCGGCAACAATAATGTCGGCGCGATTACTTTTAATCATTTCGTAGGCGTAACCAATTGCTTCGGCACCTGATGCGCAGGCACTTACTGGAGTATGCACGCCAGCCTTTGCTTGAAGTTCGAGGCCAACATTTGCCGCCGGCCCATTGGGCATCAACATCGGAACAGT
>CAIXKQ010000178.1 GCA_903920065.1 uncultured Actinomycetes bacterium | reverse complement strand
ACTCAATCAGAGTCACGCACAACTTTCCTTAACCAGCTACAAAAGGGTCAAGTTCGCACAGGCGTTGTCTCATCAATCGTAAACTTTGGTGCATTCGTAGACCTTGGCGGCGTTGACGGCCTAGTTCACGTCTCTGAGCTTTCTTGGAAGCACATTGACCATCCAGGTGAAGTTGTCGAAGTTGGCGATGAAGTAACAGTTGAGGTTCTTGAAGTTGACTTCGAGCGCGAGCGAGTCTCACTCTCACTGAAGGCGACACAAGAAGATCCATGGCAGGCATTTGCTCGCACCCACACAATTAACACTGTTGTGCCGGGGGTCGTAACAAAGCTTGTTCCATTTGGTGCATTCATCCGTGTCCACGAAGGCATTGAAGGCCTAGTTCACATCTCAGAGTTGGCAGAACGCCACGTTGAGATTCCAGAGCAGGTTGTTGCTGTTGATGACGAACTATTCGTGAAGATCATCGATATCGATCTTGAGCGTCGTCGCATCTCACTCTCACTTAAGCAAGCAAATGAAGGCCAAGAAGTAGAGATCGAAGCTTTTGATCCAACTCAATATGGAATGTCTGCTCGTTATGATGCAGAAGGAAACTTCATCTATCCAGAAGGATTCGATGCTGATACCCAAGAGTGGAAGCCAGGCTTTGACTCACAGCGCGAGGAGTGGGAGCGTCAATACGCTGTTGCTCAAGAGCGCTTCCTTGCACATAAGAAGCAGAAGGCAGAAGCAAAGGTTGCTGAAGAAGCAGCTGTAGTCGCCGCCGAATAAGTCTTAAAGAAAGAGAGACTCATACGGGTCGCGGGGTGTTACTTCACCTCGCACACCCCGCATGGGTCTCTTTTTTCATCCTCAGAGATAGGCTAGCTCCATGTTAGTTGTTGCACTCACTGGTGGCATTGGTGCAGGAAAGTCCACTGTGGCGCAATGCTTTGCCGAACTTGGGGCGCTAGTAATCGATGCGGATCAACTTGCTCGTATGGTCATTGAAAGAGGAACCGATGGTTTTGCCGAAGTCTTACTTCGTTTCGGAGATGAGGTAATTCAAAATGGTGATATCGACCGTAAAAAACTTGCCGAGATTGTTTTCAGCGATGCCTCAGCACGAGCAGATTTAGAGGCGATTATTCATCCGCGGGTTCAGGCGATCTTTGCCGAAGCAGTAGCAGACCTAGATCACGATGACATTTTGATTTATGAAATCCCACTATTGGCTGAGACAAATGCGGCTGAGAAGTTTGACTATGTCATTACCGTTGAATCAGATTTAGAGCTACGCAAGGAGCGGTTGCTTAAACGAGGGCTCTATATTTCACAGATCGAGAAGCGGATTGCAGCCCAGGCATCACCTGAATCTCGTGAAGCTCTCGCTGATACTGTTATTTACAACAACTCTGATGAAGATTCGCTCCTGCGCCAGGTTGAAAATCTCTGGGAGAGCGTTCTTCTGCCGCAGTCGCTAGGCTAAGAGTGTGCGCCCAGTAACTGATCTCCAGCGGAAAGTCGCGCCCTTTCAGGTCATAAGTGATTACATTCCAGCAGGGGATCAACCAGCAGCAATCGAGGAGATCGCAAAGCGGATTAATAATGGCGCCCAGGATGTTGTTCTCTTAGGTGCTACCGGAACAGGAAAGTCGGCAACCACGGCTTGGCTGATTGAACGTTTACAACGTCCCACACTTGTTCTTGCTCCCAATAAAACCTTGGCAGCCCAGTTGGCCAATGAATTTAGAGAGCTGCTGCCTAATAATGCGGTCGAGTACTTCGTTTCATACTATGACTACTACCAACCTGAAGCCTATGTTCCGCAAACTGACACCTTTATTGAGAAGGATTCAAGTGTTAATGATGAGGTGGAGCGACTTCGTCACTCAGCGACCAACTCACTTCTTACCCGCCGCGATGTCATCGTGGTTGCAACGGTTTCATGTATATATGGGCTTGGAACACCGCAGGAATATATCGACCGCATGATCCGCCTTAAAGTGGGCGATGAAATCGAACGTAATGCGCTGCTACGTAAGTTTGTTGATGTTCAATATAAACGAAACGATATGGCCTTTGAACGAGGCACCTTCCGAGTCCGAGGTGACACAGTAGAGATTATTCCGATGTATGAAGAGTTGGCCGTGCGGATTGAAATGTTCGGGGATGAGATTGAGAAGATTATGACGCTCAATCCGCTCACCGGCGAGATTGTCCATGATGAAACTGAAATCTATATCTTTCCGGCAACCCACTATGCCGCTGGTCCAGAGACGATGAAACGCGCTATGGGGGAGATTCAAGACGAACTTCAGGTGCAGCTCAACCTCTTTACCAAGCAAGGCAAGCTGCTAGAAGAACAGCGCCTTCGCATGCGTACTACCTTTGATTTGGAGATGATGGAGCAACTCGGCTTCTGTTCAGGTATTGAGAATTACTCACGTCATCTGGATGGTCGCGCTCCTGGTTCTGCTCCTAACTGTCTGCTTGATTACTTCCCGGAAGATTTACTTGTTGTTATCGATGAAAGTCACGTGACTGTGCCGCAAATTGGTGCGATGTTTGAAGGCGATGCATCACGTAAACGAACCTTGGTGGAACACGGATTTAGACTCCCCAGTGCACTAGATAACCGACCACTGAAGTGGCCAGAGTTTCTAGAACGCACAGGGCAGAAGGTTTATTTGTCAGCCACACCCGGCAAATATGAGATGGAGAAGGTTGGGGGAGATGTAGTTGAACAAGTGATTAGACCTACAGGGTTAGTTGATCCACAAATCATTATCAAGCCCATTAAGGGCCAGATCGATGACTTGCTCCACGAAATCAACATTCGGGCAGAGAAGAATGAGCGCGTATTAGTTACTACTCTGACTAAGAAGATGTCTGAAGACCTCACAGATTACCTGCAAGAGCGCGGGGTACGAGTTCGCTATCTGCACTCTGAGGTAGATACCTTGCGACGTGTTGAATTACTACGTGAACTTCGTATGGGTGAGTACGACGTCCTGATTGGAATCAATCTCTTGCGAGAAGGACTTGATTTGCCGGAAGTTTCACTTGTCGCCATTCTCGATGCTGACAAAGAAGGCTTCTTGCGTTCTGCTACATCCCTGATTCAAACAATCGGTCGCGCTGCTCGAAATGTTTCAGGTGAAGTACATATGTATGCCGACAATATGACCGCGGCCATGACCAAAGCTATTGATGAGACCAATAGACGAAGAGCAAAGCAGGTCGCCTATAACCTCGAGCGGGGAGTGGATCCCCAACCGCTACGTAAGAAGATTAGCGATATCACCGACCTCATCGCCCAAGAAAGTGATGACACAGATGACATCATGGCCGGAATCAAGGGCAAGAAATCTTCAGTGGCCCTGCCATTCTTATCGAAATCAACGGATTCCATGCCGCGCCAAGAACTCATTGCATTGATAGGCTCCCTCACCGAGCAGATGCGTGGCGCAGCCGATCAACTTCAATTCGAACTTGCTGCTCGCCTACGTGATGAATTAAAAGAGCTAAAGCGTGAACTTCGTGGAATGGATGAGGCTGGTACGTGAGCATCGATAAGTTAGTCGTACGTGGTGCGCGCGAGCACAACCTTAAAGATGTATCCATTGAGCTGCCGCGCGATGCGCTCATTGTATTTACCGGGCTTTCAGGCTCCGGTAAATCAAGCCTTGCCTTCGACACCATCTTTGCTGAAGGTCAGCGTCGCTATGTTGAATCACTTTCAGCCTATGCCAGACAGTTCTTGGGTCAGATGGATAAGCCTGATGTCGACTTCATTGAAGGTTTATCTCCGGCAGTTTCTATCGATCAGAAATCAACGAATCGAAATCCACGTTCAACGGTGGGAACAATTACCGAGGTCTATGACTATTTCCGACTCCTCTTTGCACGTGCTGGTCGCCCGCACTGCCCAGAGTGTGGCAAGGCAGTTTCGCGCCAGAGTCCACAACAAATCGTCGATCAAATCCTCACGATGCCGCCAGCAACGAAGTTCCAAGTGCTGGCACCAGTCATCCGCGAACGTAAGGGTGAGTTTGTCGATCTCTTTGCAGAGTTAGTAACGCAGGGCTATTCCCGCGCTCGAGTTGATGGAGAAATCATCCAACTTACCGAACCACCAAAGCTTAAAAAGCAGGAGAAGCACACTATTGAAGTTGTCATCGATCGCCTGACAGCTAAAGCTGAGAGTAAATCTCGCCTGACTGATTCGATTGAGACCGCCCTCAAACTCGGCAATGGCTTAGTACTTCTTGATTTTGTTGATGCCAAGAGTGGCGAGAAGGAACATACCTATAGCGAACATCTGGCTTGTCACGATTGCAATCTCTCCTTTGAAGAGCTAGAGCCACGCTCCTTCTCATTTAACTCCCCATTTGGAGCCTGCGAAGAGTGTTCTGGAATTGGAACTAAGTTAGAAGTAGATGAAGAACTGATTATTCCTGATGATTCAATCTCCATCAATGAAGGTGCTATCGCACCTTGGGCAGGGGGACAGTCATCGGAGTACTTTCTGCGATTACTGGAAGCGCTAGCGCTGGAACTCAAATTTTCACTCGATAATCCTTGGAAGAAGCTCTCGGTTAAAGCTAAAGAAGCGATTATGAATGGCTTTGATTACGAAGTTCATGTGAAGTATAAGAATCGTTATGGCCGTGTCCGTAACTATTCCACTGGCTTTGAAGGCGTTATTCCCTTCATTCATCGCCGGCACGGTGAAACTGATAGTGATTACAGCCGCGATAAATACGAAGCATATATGCGCGAGACGCCATGTCCTGCTTGTAAGGGTGCGCGCTTGAAGCCAGAGGTACTTGCTGTCACGCTAGGCGGAAAATCAATCGCTGAAGTATGCGCACTCTCTATCGACGATTGCGCAACGTTTCTCAAGCAAGTCACCCTCAATAAGCGCGAAGCACAAATTGCCGAACGCGTCATGAAGGAAGTCAATGCCCGTCTAGGTTTCTTACTTGATGTGGGCCTTGATTACTTATCACTCGATCGCCCGGCGGCAACACTGTCCGGCGGTGAAGCTCAACGTATTCGTCTTGCAACCCAGATTGGTTCCGGACTTGTCGGAGTTCTCTATGTCCTAGATGAGCCATCCATCGGACTTCATCAACGTGATAACCGCAGGCTGATTGAGACTCTTACCCGATTACGCGATCTTGGAAATACTCTCATTGTCGTTGAACATGATGAAGAGACCATTCGCACTGCAGATTGGGTCGTTGATATTGGACCTGGTGCCGGTGAACATGGTGGGCGAGTTGTTGTGTCGGGCTCATATGAAGAACTGATTGCATCTAAGGAATCAATTACTGGTGCTTATCTATCGGGACGCAAATCTATAGAGATTCCAAAGACCCGTCGGGTATAAGAGACGTTACAGTTCTTGATAATGGGTCTACGTGGGAGCCGTTGCTTGAGTATT
>CAIXKQ010000177.1 GCA_903920065.1 uncultured Actinomycetes bacterium | reverse complement strand
CTATTTGGCGAACGCAACTGGTGGGCGCCAAAGTGGATGCAGCGATTTACGATTACGCACTAGTTACCTTTACCCTTGGGCTATGGATCTCATAGCTTCCCTGCAATGTGCAGACCAGCCAGGAATCGTGCATGCGATGACCTCTGCTGTGCTCAGCTGCGGTGGAAATATCATCGAGAATCAACAGTTCACCGATAACTCAACAAATACCTTTGTTATGCGTACTCGCTTTGAAACCTCGCAAGACCTAAATGCAGCAAAGAAGAGCTTGAGCGACGGACTAGGAAAATTCTCTCCCTCACTTCACATCAGACCAACGGATGAAAAGCCACGCGCTCTCATTCTTGTTACTAAAGAGAGCCACTGCCTCAGAGATTTGATGTATCTGCTTGAACTGGGCGAACTTCCTATTCAAATCCCACTGGTGATCTCTAACCGAGAAGATTTGCAGTCACTAGTTGAATCACACGGAATTCCATTCTTATATCTTCCGATTACTGCAGCCTCAAAGGCAGAACAAGAAAAGGTGATGCTGGCAAAGATTGCCGAACTCAAAATAGATTTTGTGGTCCTAGCTAGATATATGCAAATACTCTCCAAGGAATTCTGTGCAGCAATGCCAGGAAAGATTATTAATATTCACCACTCATTCTTACCTGGCTTTAAAGGTGCCAAGCCATATCACCAGGCTCATGATCGTGGTGTGAAAATCATTGGCGCCACGGCGCACTTTGTGACCTCTGATTTAGATGAGGGTCCAATCATTGAACAAGATGTGGCACACGTAAACCATGCGGCAACTCCGGAAGAGATGATTGCCCGTGGCCGCGATATTGAACGTCGCGTCCTTGCACGAGCAGTGAAGTTATTTGCAGAAGATCGAATCTTTATCGTCGGTCAGCGCACAGTTATTTTCTCTTAATACCTAATCTCTGTGTCCCCGGCGGGAGTTGAACCTGCGACCTACCGCTTAGGAGGCGGTTGCTCTATCCACTGAGCTACGGGGACGTGGGCATCATCACGTATGGAAGATGCTTGGCAAAGGTTATCGGTAGAGATAACCTTCCCCGAACACGCTTATAAGAAGTGCGTTTTAAGAAATATGAGAGGCCATCCATGAAAGCGCTCGTTATCGGCGCAGGCGGAGTTGGCAGTGCAATTGCAAATATTGCAGCGCGTAGACCCTTTATTACATCTATGGTCATGGCAGATTACGCACTCGCGCGAGCTGAGGCAGCTGTAACAAAGGTCAACGATGCCAGGTTTTCGGCGCAAGAAGTCGATGCCTCTGATGTGAAAAACATCCGTGCCCTCATTCGCAAAGTGGCTCCCGATATTGTGATTAACGCCGTAGACCCACGATTTGTCATGCCAATCTTTCTTGCCTGTGAAGAAGAAGTCGTGCATTACATGGATATGGCGATGTCACTATCAATTGCCCATCCCACTGATCCCACTAATAAACCTGGAATCAAATTAGGTGATGAGCAATTTGCTCGTGAAAAGGTGTGGAAAGAAAAGGGAATCTACGCCGTTGTTGGTATGGGAATCGAACCAGGTATGAGCGATGTCTTTGCCCGCTATGCCCAGGATGAACTCTTCTCCCGGATTGATTACCTAGCGGTGATGGATGGTTCGAACCTGACTGTCGATGGATATGACTTCGCGCCATCGTTTTCTATCTGGACCACAATTGAAGAGTGCCTTAATCCACCACTGATTTATGAAGAAGGTCGCGGTTGGTATACAACTGAGCCATTTAGCGAAATCGAAACATTTGATTTTCCAGAAGGGATTGGCCCGGTTGAATGCGTGAATGTCGAGCATGAAGAAGTCGTACTCATCCCCCAGAAAGTAAAAGCAAAGCAAGTGCGCTTTAAATACGGACTGGGAGCACAATTCATCGAGACTCTCAAAACCATTCATACCCTTGGAATGGATAAGAAAGAGAAGGTGAAGGTAGGAAACGTTGAGATTTCTCCACGTGACTTACTTGCATCAATTTTGCCGGACCCAGCAACAATCGGTGATCTCATGCATGGAAAGACATGTGCCGGAACGCTAGTAAAAGGTCTGGGTAAGGATGGAAAACCAAAGGCTGTCTATATCTATAACGTGGTAGATAACAAGTGGTCGATGAAAAACTATGGCAACCAGGCCGTTGTGTGGCAGACCGCAATTAATCCCATGATTGCGCTCGAACTTATTTCAACTGGGCAGTGGAAGCCAGAAGGAATTTCTGGCCCAGAATGGTTTGTCGCACAGCCCTTCCTTGATTTGATTAAGGGGTACGGATCTTCCTGGCACATTCGCGATGAAGATACCCAAGGAATTGTCATTTAAATGACGCAGTGGGCTTTAGTAACTGGTGCAACTGCCGGAATAGGCGAAAGCTTCACCCGCTTACTTGCGTCCAAGGGTTACAACATCGCACTCGTCGCTCGTGATGAGGTCCGGCTGCATGAACGTGCTGGCGGATTGCGTGAGAAGTATGGGATTCAAACATTTGTGCTGCCGGCAGATTTAGCTACCAAAAGTGGTGTGAAGTTAGTTGAGAAATATATTCAGAGCTTTGAAATAGAAGTGCTGATTAATAACGCTGGTTTCGGAATCAACAAGGCCTTTACGGCAAGTAATTTGGGCGATGAACAAGATTTACTCAATGTGTTGGTGCGCACCCCCATGCGCTTGATGCATGTGATCTTGCCGGGGATGAAAGAGCGTAAATCTGGCACGATCATCAATGTTTCATCCGTTGCCGGCTTTATTGCCGGTGGAACATATAGTGCTGCTAAGTCATATTTAACGGTGCTCTCTGAATCATTGAACACAGAGCTCAAAGGAACTGGCGTTATTGTCTCTGCGCTCTGCCCCGGCTTTACTCGCACCGAATTTCATCAGCGTGGACGAATGAAGATGAAAGGGTTGCCAAGTTTCATGTGGCTTAACGCCGATAAATTAGTGGCGCAATCTTGGGAAGATGCACGGGCGAACAAGCCGGTGAGTATTCCGGGATGGCAATACAAGTTACTTGTGGCGATTATTTCAATTGCGCCAAGAAGTTTTGTACGCCAAATCGGGATGAATGTCCGAAAGAAACAGCGCTAGCTAGCGACTGCGACGGCTATTGCCACCGCGATATCCGCCACTGCTACCACCACGACGATTGCCGCCGCCAGAACGTGATCCACTTTGTGGGCTCTTACGTTCAACGATAGGTGGAATATAAGGAACTCCAGTTGGCTCTTGTGCACCGGTAAGGACCATCAGCTTTTCATCAAGTGGGCGAACATCGTGGAACTTCGGTGTCACACCTGCGCGTGTAAGAAGA
Source organism: uncultured Actinomycetes bacterium (assembly GCA_903920065.1). Lineage (GTDB taxonomy): Bacteria > Actinomycetota > Actinomycetes > Nanopelagicales > Nanopelagicaceae > Planktophila. The sequence goes on along the minus strand of CAIXKQ010000177.1, from coordinate 1,079 downwards.
CCAGAAACTGCTCGTGAATTCTTTGATGATGAGAGAGTGACAACAGTTCCTGATTCACCAGCGCGAGCTGTACGACCAGAACGGTGCAAGTAATCCTTGTGATCTTGTGGAAGATCAACGTGAACTACCAGTGAAATTCCATCAACGTGAATACCGCGTGCTGCAACATCTGTTGCAACGAGAGCTGAATTCTCTTGCTCCTTAAAGAGAGCAAGGGTACGAGTACGTACTGCCTGTGACTTTCCACCGTGTAGTGCGCCAACTGGAACTCCTGCGTTAGCAAGCTTGTCCGCTAAACGATCCGCACCGCGTTGTGTCTTTACGAAGAGAATTGTCTTTCCGTTACGCGCTGCAATCTGGGAAGTGATGTCATCTTTATCGCCAGGGTGCATCTGCAGAACATGGTGTTCCATAGTTGATACTGAAGCACGGTCATTTTGCAATGAGTGAGTCTTTGGGTTCTTGAGGTACTGCTTCACAAGTGAATCTACGCCGCGATCTAGTGTTGCTGAGAAGAGTAGACGCTGTCCACCAAGATGTGCTTGATCAAGAATTTCCTTCACAACCGGCAAGAATCCCATATCTGCCATTTGATCTGCTTCATCAAGAACTGTTATCTGAAGTTGATCGAGCTGAACTTCATTCTTATTGAGCAAGTCAATCAGGCGTCCTGGTGTTGCCACTAAGATTGCGGTTGCTTTACGCATGGCAGTGATCTGCTTTGCATATGGCATTCCGCCAGCAATCACAACTGATTCGTGGCCAACCGCGCGCGCTAGTGGACGAAGTACTTCATCAATCTGCTGCGCGAGTTCGCGAGTAGGAGTCAAGATCAATGCCAGTGGCTTATGTGGGCGAGCAACCTTGTCGCTGATATTTGTCAGCAGTGCAAGGCTAAAAGCTAGAGTTTTACCTGAACCAGTTTGTCCACGACCCAAGATGTCATGGCCAGCAAGAGCATCTGGAAGTGTTGCAATCTGGATAGGGAAGGGATGCATGATTCCTTGGGCGCTAAGGGCGTTTGACAGCGCTGGTGCGATTCCAAGGTCACGGAAAGTAGTTGTTACCTCAGAAAGAGG
>CAIXKQ010000176.1 GCA_903920065.1 uncultured Actinomycetes bacterium | reverse complement strand
TCCAGTGGGACTATTTCTGCTCATTTCACTTATTTCATGGGCGCTTACAGGCGAAAAGAAAAAAGGTAAGAGCACCTCTTCCATTACTCACATCGAGTAATTACTGATCAGCAGCCTGTGCTTTAAGCGCTCGCACCATGGCATCACGAGATTCCAGAATCGTTCTGCGCAGTGCGTGTGAGGCATCTTTGCCCGTGACATCTAGCCAGTGCTGGGCCTTTTTCACAGTTGCTTCACTGATAACCCAGGACGGGAAAAGAAGAGTCGCTGTGGTTTCAGCAATTTCATAACCCTTGGTCTGCCAGACTTTAAGCAGCACATCAAAATACTGATCAACGAACTCACTCAATATTTCAGTATGCAGCGGATCGTTAAATCCTCGGCACTTATAGGAATGAATCGTGTTCGATAAATCATCGGTAGTAATCGAACTAAATGCTTTGGCTTTGGCATCCTTACTTGGAATTTGCGCATACGCCATGGCGCCGTATTGCTTGCCATGCGCTGTCTTATCCAGTGCCAGCTCTTTTTCAATATCGGCAGGAGCAAATACCCCGCGCTTGACCCCACAAATAAATAGGAACCAACGAAGTTCAGCATCGATGGTGAGCCCAGTAATCGAGCCGCCAAGAATTGCCTTGATGCGTTCTAGTTGCGCTGGAGTGATTGCAGTATTGGCAAAACCTTTGGCAAATTGCAGTTGATGATCACTGCCGGCCTTTGCAGCATCAAGTGCTGCTTCAATGGCCGTTGCCACTTGTAGGCGAAGTTCTGGGCGATGTGCTGGATGGGCATATGCCCAGAGCGCAGTATCAATCTGGGCCAGGGTTGCGCTGACAATGGAGATATCTGATTCATTTTTCAGGGCGGCTAGTGCAATAGCGATGTAATCAGTTGCTGAGAGCTCGCCATCTCGGCAGGAATCCCAAAGCGATGCCCAGATAAGTCCGCGGGCCAATGAATCATCGAGTGAACCTAGGTGGCTCATCATCGTGGCAATAGAGCGGTCATCAAAGCGCAATTTCGCATAGCTCTGATCTTTATCGTTGATCAGAACAAGGTCAGCACATTTTTGACCAGCAAATGCGGTGACTTCGGTGAGTGCACCAGCAACATCGAGTTCCACACTTGTGCGCCGCACCAGCTTGCTGCCTTGAATATCAAAGAGACCCACATGCAATCTATGAGGGCGAAGTTCAGTAGAGCCCACCGGCATTGTTGGCACCTCTTGTTTAATGGAAAGTGATGCGTAGGTATCGCCACTGAGTGCAATCACTGGGCGAAGCGTGTTCACACCGGCGGTGCGCAGCCAGGTGGCAACCCACGGTGTGAGGTCGCGCCCGGAAGCGGCTTCGAGCTGATCAATTAAATCTTTCAGCGTTGTATTACCAAAGGCATGCTTGGCAAAGTAGCGGCGCAAACCTGTAATGAAATTATCTCGGCCCACATGTGCAACAAGTTGTTGCAATACCGATGCACCCTTGGCGTAGGAAATGCCATCGAAGTTGGTGCGCACAGCGTCGAGATCTTCCATCTCGGTGGCAATCGGGTGCGTGGTTGTGAGCTGATCTACGCGATATGCCCAATTCTTACGTAGTGAATTGAACTCAGTCCAGGCCTCGGTGTATTTCGTTGATTCACTGACAGATTGATAGGAAGCCCACTCTGCAAAAGATTCGTTGAGCCACAAGTCATTCCACCATTGCATGGTGACCAAGTCACCAAACCACATATGCGCCATCTCGTGGTGGATAGTTGTTGCCCTACTTACATAGTTTCGCTCCGTGACCTTAGATCTAAAGATCAATACATCTTCATGGAAAGTAACACAGCCCACGTTCTCCATGGCGCCCCAGTTATATTCAGCGACCGCAATCTGGTCATACTTTCCAAATGGGTAGGCAAGGCCAAAAGTCTTCTCGAAGTAGGCAAAGCCTTGCTTGGTGACTTCAAAAATGTTTGCCGCATCAACGTGCTTAAAAAATGATTTACGGGCATAGATACCGAGTGGAATCGTCTTCTCGCCTTTGTATTCATCGTGCACAGAGGTATAGGCGCCGGCCACAATGGCGGTGACATAGGTAGAGATCACTTGCGATGTAGCAAACTGAGTAAATTTCTTCTTTCCGCCAAGATCTTTTGTTGATTCGATTGCGTAGTTTGAAATTATTTCCCAGTGGTCAGGAGTGATGGTGCTGATTGCAAATGTCGCCTTCTGATCTGGTTGATCAAAGCAGGCATACATGCGGCGAGCATCGCCAGTTTCAAACTGGGTGTAGAGATAGACCTCATCATCTGCCGGGTCAACAAATCGGTGCAGGCCTTCACCTGAGTTGGAATACACACCGTCATGTTCAATTTCTAGAACGTTCTCGGCAGCAAGTGCTGGAAGATAAATAGTCTCGCCATCAAAGCGTGGGTCAAAATCTGCGCCATTGAGCTTGGCACTTATTACCCGAGCTCCCACGCAATCGATATAGGTAGTTGCACCTGGCTTAAGGCCAGCAAATTTCACAGTGGTCTTTACCCGAAAGTTTTCCGCACCGGTAGTCAGATCTAAATCAATGGCATAGCTAGCAACCTTAATGATTGCCGAACGTTCGGTGGCTTCTACCTGCTTGATATTTGTGCCTGGCACGGGTGCTCCTTCAGTGCATGATGCAAGAGAGCATATCCAACCACCAACTCGATGATTCGTCAGACGTTAGGATTGTGCAATGGAACAAGACTCGGTACGCACATATCGCTTACGTGGGTCTCGTATCACCGCTCCACAGCAGAGCGCCCTGGATAAGTACTGGGGGATTTATGGAATGCAGTACTCGGAAGATTTCATCGATATCCCGGCCCTCTTTCCCACCTCAAAGACAATAGTTCTTGAGATCGGTTTCGGCATGGGCGAGGCAACTGCCCTGATAGGCAAGGATTTTCCTGATACTGGATTTATTGCAGTGGAAGTTCATAAGCCAGGTATTGGAAAATTGATGGCCAGAATTGAAGAACTTGAACTTGGCAATATCAGAATTATTGAAGGCGATGCCCACCCCATCCTGAAAACCATGATTGCCGATAATTCAGTAGATGCGATTCATCTGTTTTTTCCAGATCCATGGCCAAAAAAGCGCCACAACAAGCGGCGCATTGTGAATAACGAATTCTTAAAACTCATTCACCCCAAGATTAAAACAGGTGGGTATATCCATATTGCAACTGATTGGGTGCCCTATGCCGAACATATCCAAGAAGTTTTCACGCCCAGCACCTTATTTACGGGGGGAGTAGTAGCGCGCCCTGAATGGAGACCAGTCACTCGATTTGAAGGGCAAGGCATAACCAAAGATCATCAAGTCACTGATCTTCGATACTTTAAAGCTTAGATCCCACC
>CAIXKQ010000175.1 GCA_903920065.1 uncultured Actinomycetes bacterium | reverse complement strand
GTTGTCATCATTCTTGAGATCATGCGCACCGTCATTGTGCGATTTACCGACGGTATTTTCCAACTTGAAAACTTCCTCATCATTGGAGTTATCGCAGCTGTCCGCCACATCCTGACAGTTGGCGCGTCTCTCACGATGCAGGAGCAAAAAACAGATCAATACTTCAATCGCGCACTCATTGAGATGGGCGTTAATACTGGAATTGTTCTAGCACTTGTCTTTGGCCTATTTCTAGCACGAGCAGCACGCAAGCCGGATAAGAGCCGTTAACGGAACAAGTTTCTCAGTAAATCCGAACTACTCGGCCCCCGAAGTACCACTCGGTAAAGAAGACTGTTCCACTTGAATTAACTGCAACTCCATGGGGGCTATTTACCGCGCCTTCTATTACATCGGGAGCAACACTTTCGCCATCCCTTATCTGATTCGGCCAACCCTCACCACGTTCAGGCTTAATACTCGGAATAAGAATTTCCAGATTGCCCGCAAGGTCCACCGAAAGCATCGCCCCATATAGATCAGTCACAATGAGAAGATCATTACGAATGGCAAATGATGAAGGACCAATCATGGCTTCAGAACTTACAGATTTCACATATTCGCCATCGAGTGTGAAAAAAACAATTCTTTTATTTCGTCGGTCAGCAATGACGACAAATGATTGCGGTCCACGGGTATCAATAAGAATTCCATGGGGACAGTTAAAAACTAGCGAAGTTGTGGAACCATCAAAGGTTTGAGAACTGCCATCGGGCCTAATGCGGTGAACTAAACTCTCCCCATATCCATCACCAATCCAGATATCTCCCTGATAAGGGCCCGCTTCTTCAACAATGGCAAGCGTTGTCGGTTTCCATGTGATGGCATCGCCGGCCTTACTGTTAGGCCTCGTGATTGTGCGTAGTACTTCGCCTTTGCGATTAACTAAAAGCACTTGCGCATCCTCCGTGCCACCTGGATCACAGATCCAGAAAGAATCATCACTGGAGTTCGAAACCACGGTAATTCCATGCAGGATTGCTGCATCCACAGCAACTCTTGTAAAGCTTGCATCTTCTGGATTTAAGACAATAAATGCGCGTCCACCAGGGGCTTCAAAAACAATGTGGCCATCGCTAAATACTCCAATACCTGAATGCATCCATCCATCTTTGGGATTGCCGCTAAAAAGTGTTTTCCAATTGACCTCGTGTGGAATTGAAGTGGATTCAGACATCTCTCTACAACCGCCCAGCCTGGTGAACTCGCTTGAGGAACTCTTGGGTCTTTGGGTTCTGCGGGTTGTGCAGGACTTGCTCCGCACTTCCACGTTCAATGACGTTACCTGATTCAAGGAAGCAGACTTCATCAGCTACCTGCGTTGCAAAACCCATTTCATGTGTGGCAAGGACCATGGTCATGCCATCACTTTTTAGATCACGCACAGCAGAGAGAACTTCATTTACTAAGACCGGATCAAGTGCTGAAGTCACTTCATCTAGAAGAAGTAATCGTGGGTTTACGGCAAGTGAGCGAATGATTGCTACTCGCTGTTGCTGTCCCCCACTTAAGCGATCTGGATACTGATCTGCCTTATCGGCTAAATCAAATCTTTTTAGCAGTTGTGTGGCATGAGTATTTGCCTCATCCTTACTCTTGCCATGGACTTTGATTGGTGAAAGTGTGATGTTCTCTAATACTGTTTTGTGTGGGAATAAGTTAAAGGATTGAAAGACCATGCCAAGGCGGCGGCGAACTTCATCCACATCCATCAGTGGGTCTGAAATCTCTTGCCCATCAAGAAAAATCTGACCATCATCGATTGATTCCAGAAGATTGATGCAGCGCAAGAGCGTTGATTTACCTGAGCCGGAGGCGCCAATAAGCACTGTGGCGGTGTGCTCTGGGACCGAAAGTGATAAATCCTGCAGCACAACTTCTGCCCCAAATGACTTTCGAACATTTACCAGCTCTAATACGTTGCTCATTAAATTGCACCTTCGGCGTTCTGGGCACTGGTGCGTTGCCTGATGGCTCTATCTGTGTAACGAGTCATCGGGATAGTAATGAGCAAGAACAAGATGGCGGCGACAACATATGGCGTGTAATTAAAGGTTCGGCTTGCATTAATTTGCGCAGCGCGCACAGCGTCAGTTACTCCGAGAATAGAGACTAAACCGGTGTCTTTGAGCAGTGAGACAAAATCATTGAGTAGCGGTGGCACTACTCGACGTATTGCTTGTGGCAAGACAACAAAGCGCATCGTCTGCCCGGAAGTTAATCCGAGGGAACGAGCTGCTGCCCGCTGACTTGGGTGAATAGATAAAATTCCACTTCGAATAACTTCGGCCACATAGGCAGAATAGGTGAGCACCACAGCTACAGTTCCTAAGAAAATTACATTACTTGATACTCCAGTAAGTCCTAAGGCTGGAACACCAAAGCCCACCAGCAAGATAATTAAGATCAGCGGTGCACCTCGGAAGATATCAACGTATGCGGTAGCTAAGAATCTAAAGGGAGTAAGCGCTGGTGATTTTGTAGTGCGCAGCAACGCCAAACCAAGTGCGATGACACCGATTGCCGCCCCACCAATAAAAGTCAGTTGTAAGTTGATCCAAAGCCCGCGAAGGACTGTGGGAAAGACTTCTCGTCCATAATCAATATCAAAAAAGGTTGCCTTAACAGTTTCCCAACCTGGTGAAGTCACAAGAATTGTGGCGAGTGTGCCAAGCACAAAAATAGAGGAAGCCGCAGCACTACCTGCTTGCCTGCGGCTTATTGATTGGCGAGATTTACGACGCTCTAATTCACGTGAGCTTGGCGACCAAGCAGAGTTTTGCTTCTCTGACATGGTCGCCAAACTACCGTGTTTACTGCTGAGTTTCTATTAAGGCTTTAATACAGGAGCGCCAGCATCAGTTGCTAGCCACTTATCTGTAATTGCGGCCAGCGTTCCATCGGCGGTAATGGCATCAACTGCGCCAGTAACACATGATGTGAGCTTGCTTGCCTTTGAAAGCAAGAGACCGAACTGATCGCCTGCACCGGTTGATGGAAGTTGTCCAACAATCAGTCCGTTTGGAACTTCAACACCTGATAGATAGAAGGCAGTTGGAAGATCTACGACGAGACCATCAATCTGCTTGTTCTTCAGTGCTGACACGCCTGCTGCGTTGTCGTTAAATACCTGTGGCTTGACGCCAATCTGATTTTCAACTGCATCAAGTGAGGTTGTTCCGACAGCCGCGCCAAGCTTGGCGTCCTTGAGGTCTGCGAGTGAAGTTTTTCCTTCAATCTTGCTTCCCTTGAATGAAACGATTGCTTGTGGGGCGGTGTAATAAGGTGAAGAGAAATCAACAGCCTTCTTGCGATCATCTGTAATTGAGAATTGCTGCAAGTTGAAGTCAAACTTCTTTTCTCCTGGAGTGACAGCTGAATCAAATGTGGTGCGGACCCAGGTGACATCTGCCGCATCAAAGCCAAGCTGCTTAGCAACTGCATAAGCGACTGCACCTTCGAAGCCCTCGCCAGATTCTGGTTTGTCATCGATAACCCATGGATAGTAAGCAGGCTCGCCAGTTGCGATTGTGAGCTTACCTTCAGTGATTGTTGCTAGATCTGCCTTTTCACATGATGCAGCTTGTGATGATGAAGACTCGTCTGAGCCACATCCTGTGAGTGTGAGAGCTGCTGCGATTACAGCTACAGCGAAAATTCCGAAACGTTTATGCACGTGAGCTCCTTAAGATGATTGCGAGATGAATACTGGGTAACAGTATTAACCGAGTCCATGAATGTCGACCCGCAAATGAACTGCAGGAAGCCTAGGAAAGCAAAAACGCCCCTTGTTATGAAGGGCGTTGCTGGTGGCGGGTGAAGGATTTGAACCTTCGAAGGCAGAGCCGGGGGATTTACAGTCCCCTCCCATTGGCCGCTCGGGCAACCCGCCAGGGTCATACAAGTCTTACGGCGCTTTGGTAGTGCGAGCGGCAAACGATACCTTAGGCGCTGGAACTTTAAAAATCATGAGAGGGCCTCACAACAATGGCTGACAGCAGTTTTGACGTAGTCTCAAAGATTGACCGGATGGAGCTAGATAACGCCATTAATCAGGCTATCCGTGAGATTGATACACGATTCGACTTTAAAAATACCGGTGCAAAGATTGAGCTATCGGGTGACAAGATTGCAATTGAGGCAGATACGGAAGAGCGTGCTAAGGCAACTCTCGATGTTGTCAAAGATAAGTTAATTAAGCGCGGTGTATCACTTAAACACTTAGAAGCACCGGAACCTCAATTATCAGGAAAGATCTACAAAATTGCCTGCACCTTAAAAGAGGGAATCTCAACTGAGAATGCCAAGAAGGTTGCCAAGTTTCTGCGCGATGAGGGTCCTAAATCAATTAAGACCCAGATTCAAGGTGATGAGCTTCGTGTGACATCTAAGAGCCGAGATGATCTGCAAGAGGCTATCGAGCAAATTAAGAATGGTAAATTTGATTTTGCTGTTCAGTTTGTTAACTTCCGCTAAGTGGCAGGTAAACGTAGCGAGTATTCACTAGGGCTCCTCTTTGGATTTACCTCCTATATTTTGTGGGGATTATTTCCGCTCTACTGGCCGCTACTCCAACCTGCGAGCCCACTTGAAATTGTTTCGCATCGCGCCGTCTGGACGCTAGTCTTCTGTTTGATAGTTCTTGCCCTGACCAAACAGATTCACTCAACTTTTGCAGTGATGAAGAATCCAAGGGCCATGGCAGCGCTGCTTCTGAGCACAATTCTCGTATCTATCAACTGGGTCACTTACATCTGGGCAACAAATAACGGGCATATCGTTGAAGCTGCACTTGGTTATTACATCAACCCACTCATCATTATTGCCTTCGGTGTCCTTCTTCTGCGCGAAAAAATGCGACCACTGCAATGGCTTGCAGTTGCCATTGCGGCAGTGGGTGTCTTAGTTCTTACCATTGATTACGGCAGACTCCCCTGGATTGCTATCTCACTTGCACTTTCCTGGGGTAGTTACGGATTAGTGAAGAAAAAACTTAATATGGGAGCCCTGGATGGGTTAGCGATTGAGACACTCATCTCGCTCATTCCTTATGCCGGCTACCTGATTTATCTCGGCAATCAAGGCACCGGACAGTTTGGTCACTCCATCGGCCTCACCCTGCTCTTGATTAGCGCAGGTGCGGTGACAGCTATTCCGCTGCTCTTATTTAATGGTTCTACTACCCGTTTGCCATATAGCACTATCGGTCTCTTGCAATACATCACTCCAACGCTTCAATTTTCCATCGGAGTCTGGATACGTCATGAAGATATGCCGGCCGCGCGTTGGATCGGATTCTTAATTATTTGGCTGGCACTGATTGCACTCGGCGTTGATCTCGTGCGCTCAAGCAGAGCGATCGATAATCGCATCGCAGAGGGAAAATAAAGCACCTGTCACATCATTAACTGGCAAGGGACCAAGGGCTGTGCGCGCATCGCGTGCAATATCTAGTAACTGTGCGCGTGACTGCGCGATTGCATCGTGTGTGCGTAGCTCCTTCAATACTTGAGCAACAACCGCTTCATCTTTAATGGGTGCTTTAAGTAACTTAATGAGCGCGCGATCTTTGGAATCAGTCGAATTCATAACATTGAGTGTCACCAATGTGGGAATACCTTCACGTAAGTCTGTTCCTGGAGTCTTGCCTGATTCATGGGACTCACTTGCAATATCAATGATGTCATCTGCTAATTGGAAGGCAATACCGATTTTCTCACCAAAGACGGTCAGAGTTTCCTTTATCTCATTCGGTGCCCCCGAGACCATCGCACCAAAACGAGCACTGGCTGAAATAAGTGAGCCTGTCTTATCGGCTACTACCTGCATGTAATGTTCTAGCGGTGCTTGACCATTTTGTGGTCCTTGCGTCTCCATGATCTGACCAATAACAAGGCGTTCAAATGTTGAAGCTTGTAGTCGCACCGCTTCTGGTCCGATATCTGCCAGCAACGCCGATACTTTTGCAAAGAGATAATCGCCAGTCAGAATTGCAACGGTATTTCCCCAGCGGTTGTTAGCACTTTCCACACCACGTCTCAGTGGAGCTTCATCCATCACATCATCGTGATAGAGGGTTGCCACGTGGGTTAATTCGCAGACAGCTGCTGACTCAATAATTCCGAACTTATTCTTATCACCGTAGTGCGATGCAAGGATGGTCAGTAGTGGACGTAGTCGCTTGCCGCCAGCTGCAACTAAATGTCGTGAGGTCTCTTCCACCAGCGGGTAATCACCTTGGATATGGCTAAAAAGCAGGTCTTCGACCTTCTTCATACTTGCTTTGAGTTCAACCTCAAGGCCCGGTGCTAAACCCGGAATTCCAAAGGATGACATCAGCGAATAAAGGTGGCAGTTGTTGCGATGAAGTCAATCAGCGGAGCTGGGTAAATTCCAAGAATGAGAGTCAGCACAGATGCAACAGTTATTGTCATTGTGGTCAGCGCTGATGGAATCACTACTGATGTTCCATCTTCAACCGGATCCTTAAAGAACATCAAGACGATGACGCGAATATAGAAGAAGGCGGCAACTGCAGATGAGAGCACACCGGCGATAAGAATTGAGGTGCTTCCTGATTCATATGCAGCAGAGAAGATGGAGAACTTTCCAATGAATCCTGATGTAAGCGGAATGCCGGCAAAGGCAAGTAAGAAGAAGGCAAAGGCAGATGCTAAAAGTGGTGAACGCTTTCCTAGACCACTCCAGCGGTTAAGGTCACCGACTTCACCGGATGCATCGCGCACAAGTGTGACAATTCCAAAGGCACCAACTGTGGCAACGCCATAAGCAAAGAGATAGAAGATGGAAGCTTCTAGGCCGGTTTTACTCAATGCAATAACGCCAGCGAGTAAGAAACCAGCATGGGCAATCGATGAGTAGGCCAGCATGCGCTTAACATCGCGTTGGGCGATGGCAACGACTGAACCAAAGACCATCGTGATAATTGCAATGATGACCATCGCAGGTCGCCATTGCCACTCGGCATTTGCAATTGCAACATAGAAGATGCGAAGGATTGCGCCAAATGCTGCAACCTTTGTCGCTGCTGCCATAAATCCAGTGATTGCAGTCGGCGCGCCTTGATACACATCAGGTGACCAGGCATGAAATGGAACTGCGCCCACTTTAAAGAGAAGGCCAATAGAGATAAATGCGATTCCTAGAAGTAGGAAGACATCATTGCCGGCCCCGCCAACAACACTGGCTTGGATTCCAGCCAAAGTAATGGAACCTGAGTATCCGAAGAGATATGCAATGCCTAGTAGGAAGAAGGCGGAAGAAAATGCACCAAGAAGGAAGTACTTAAGCGCTGCCTCTTGCGAAGCTAATCTGCGACGGCGTGAGAGCCCGGCCATGAGATAGAGAGGTAGTGAGAGCACTTCCAGTGCCACAAAGAGGGTAATCAGATCACTTGCAACCGGGAATAAGAGCATTCCAGCGACTGCAAAGAGTGTGAGTGGGAAAACTTCGGTGACGCGCAAATCAGATTGCACCGCATCACGTTCTTCCTCTGATCCTGGAACCGATGCCGCTAGCGCGGTGAAACTCTCTTGATCTGCAATCAGAAAAATGGAGAGCACAGCGATAACAAGAATGGAACCCTGCAGCAGGACGCCCACGCCATCGAATGCAACCGAGCCCATTGCGGCATCGACTGAAGTTTGGGTGCGCACGCGGATGAGGGCTGCAAAAGATGCTACGAGTGAGAAGAGTGCGATAAAGAGTTGCGATGAGTAACGCGAAGCACGAGGTGCAAAGGCTTCGATGAGTACGCCAGCTAGTGCCCCAGCCAGCACAATCAGAATGGGAGCTAGTTGGGCGTAATTAAGGGAGGGGGCGATAAATTCCATTTACTTCCCTGCGCCTTCTGATGGTGTTGGATCGCTAAAGCCCTGCACTTGTAAAACGTGCGCAGATGCCGGATTAATGACATTAAGTAGCGGTGATGGATAGAAACCGAGGGCAATAATGATTGCCATTACTGGCGCTATTGCAATCTTTTCCCTCAGGTTTAAATCTGGAAGGTTCTCGTTGCCAGGTGTAGTAGGTCCATGGAGCGCCTTCTGCACTGGTATCAAAATATAGAGTGCGGCAAGAACGATTCCAAAGGTGGCAATGACAGCCGCAACTGGATAACGAGTAAATGTTCCCACCAAGACTAAGAATTCACTGACGAAGCTTGATAGTCCAGGAAGTGCCAGCGATGACATGCCGGCGATAAAGAATGACCAGGCCATGACTGGTGTGACACGTTGTAAACCACCGAAGTCAGCAATTGTGGATGAGCCACGACGAGCTGTCATCCAGCCGGCCACAATAAATAGCGCCGCAGTTGAGAAGCCGTGGTTAAACATATAAAGAGTTGCACCGCTATGACCTTGAGTAGTCATAGCGAAGATTCCCATGGTGATAAATCCAAAGTGAGAAATAGAGGTGTAAGCAATCAGGCGCTTAATATCAGTAGCGCCAATTGCTAGGAAGGCGCCGTAGATAATTGAGATTACAGCCAAAGTAATAATGAGTGGCGTGAAGGTCTTGCTCGCATCTGGAAAGAGTGTGAGACAGAAACGAATCATTCCGAATGTTCCGACTTTATCTAGCACGCCAAGGAGTAATACAGATGTTCCTGGAGTTGCAGAGGATGCGGCATCTGGAAGCCAGGTGTGTAGCGGCCATAAAGGTGCCTTGATTGCGAATGCGATAAAGAAACCGAGGAAGAGCAGGTTCTGTGTCGTAGGGCTCATGTAATTATGAAGCTCGGATAATTTGTTGATATCAAATGTGTGTCCACCATTGGCACCGGAAATCACATAAAGACCAATAATTGAGGCGAGCATCAAGAGGCCACCAAAGAGGCTATAAAGCAAGAACTTCACGGCTGCTGCTGCGCGATCGCCACTGCCATATCCACCAATAAGGAAGTAGACCGGAATCAACATCGCTTCGAAGATGACGTAGAACAGGAATACATCTGTTGCCGCAAAGACACCAATCATCATTGTTTCAAGAACGAGAATGAGCATATAGAAGACTTTGGCAGACCAACGTCCGCCTTCAGATTCTTTCCACCCAGCCAAGACCACAATGGGTGCCAGCAGTACCGACATCAGAATAAGAACGAGTGAGAGCCCATCAACTCCGACTGCGTAATTGATTCCAAATGATGGAATCCATTTAACAGATTGCACAAACTGGAATGAGGTATCGGCTGAATCAAAGTTAACCCAAGCAAGAACACCAGAGATTGCAACCAGTAGCGTTGTGGCAAGTGCTGCTTGCTTAATACGTAGTACTTGATCACTAGGAATTACTGCAAGCAGTAGCGTGCCAAGAATTGGAAGCAACATCATTGTGGTCAGCGCGTTCATTGTGTGACCACCCAAATTGCTGCAATCAGGACTACGGCGCCGATAAGAATGAGGGCGGCATAGCTGCGTGCAAAACCAGTCTGTGTCTTTCGAAGTTCAGAGCCAGCGCTCAGCGCTGTACGTCCGACCAGGCGAACTGTGCCATCGACAACACTGTCATCGCCTTTAACCAAGAGTCGTGTGAGTACTTGTCCAGGGCGCATAAATACCGCTTCGTTAAATGAATCTTGCAACAAATCTTTACGTGCAATACGAGTAAAGATTGAAACCTTTTCTGGTGCCTTGTCATCAACATCTGAGAATTGATACTTTATTAGTGCGATAGCAACACCAATAATGACGGCGGTAATTGCTAGCCCTGAAACAACTATTACCGGTAAGAACTCTTCATGTTCGCCATGCTCGCCAAATACCGGTTCCAACCAGTGCACAAGCCCATCACCACGAGTAAATAAGTACCCGGTTGTTACAGACCCCACTGCCAAAACAGCCATAGGCAGCCACATCAGAAACGGTGACTCATGTGGATGTCGATCTTCTTCCCAACGCTTTGGTGAAGTAAATGTCAGCACCATGACACGTGTCATGTAGAAGGCGGTGATAGCTGCGCCAAGTAGGGCAGTTGATCCCAAGAGAATTCCTTTTATGCCACCAGCATTGAAGGCGGTCTCAATAATTGCATCTTTGGAGTAGAAACCAGCAAATGGTGGAACGCCAATGATTGCAAGGTAGCCAAGACCAAAGGTGGCAAAGGTAATCGGCATAAATTTACGAAGTGCTCCAAAGCGGCGCATATTGACTTGGTCATTCATGCCATGCATCACTGAACCAGCACCTAAGAACATGCCAGCTTTAAAGAAACCGTGTGTGAGTAAGTGCATGATTGCAAATGCATATCCTGCAGGTCCAAGACCAGCAGCCAAGATCATGTAGCCAATCTGGGACATAGTTGATGCTGCGAGTGCTTTCTTAATGTCATCTTTTGCAGTACCGACAAGGGCACCGAAAATCAGAGTAACTGCTCCGACAATAACGACTAGAAGTTGCGCTGTAGGTGCGGCGTCAAAGATAAAGTTAGAACGAGTAATGAGATACACGCCTGCCGTCACCATCGTTGCTGCGTGAATGAGTGCAGATACTGGCGTTGGACCAGCCATCGCATCGCCAAGCCATGCTTGCAGTGGGAACTGCGCCGACTTACCAGCTGCTGCCACTAACAACATAATTCCAATGCCAGTAAGTGCGGCAGTCGATGCGCCCTCTGATGCTTCTTTAACGCCACTAAAGGAGACGGTTCCAAGAGTTGCAAAGGCGATCATGATGGCAAATGAAAGACCCATATCGCCAATACGGTTCATCACAAATGCTTTCTTTGATGCAGTTGCATATGCTGGCTTCTGATTCCAGAAACCGATCAAGAGGTAAGAGGCAAGACCTACGCCTTCCCAACCCACGTAGAGGTTGAGATAAGAATCCCCGAGAACGAGCAAGAGCATGGCGGCGATAAAGAGGTTGAGATAAGCAAAGAAGCGACGTCGATCTGGGTCATGTGACATATAAGAGATTGAATAAATATGAATCAAGGTGCCCACGCCGGTAATCAGGAGTACAAAACAGATAGAGAGTTGATCAAGTAAGAGCCCGGCATCTACGTTAAAAGTTCCCACGCTGATCCAAGAGAAGAGTTTTTGAGAAACGGGGCGTTGCTCTGCTGAACGAGACAGCATCTGTGTCAGATGGAAAGCTCCGACTCCAAATGAACTGGCAGAGAGCACCGTTGCAAGGATGTGACCCCAACTATCGGCCCGGCGTCCTGCTAGAAGAAGGATGACCGCTCCAAAAAGTGGAAGTGCAATCAAATAAATTAATGAAGTAGAAGTAGTCATCGTTATCGCTTCAACAAACTAGCGTCATCGACTGACGCTGAACGACGTGAGCGATAAATCGTCACGATAATTGCGAGTCCAACTACAACTTCACATGCAGCCACGACCATCGTAAAGAAGGCAACGACCTGACCATCGAGGGTGCCATTGATGCGTGAGAAAGTAACGAGGGTGAGGTTTGCTGCATTGAGCATGAGCTCGACACACATAAAGACAACAATTGCATTACGACGAACAACAACACCGACTGCGCCAATTGTGAAAAGAAGCGCTGCTAAATAGAGATAGTTATACGGATTCATTACTTCTCCTCCGCAACCGTGTTATCAACTTCGCCGAGTTCAAAGGATCGAGATTCCAAGATATCCCCGCGTGCTTTCAGCGTTGCCGAAATTGATGTAGGTGCGGCGCTTCCATCAGGAAGTAGCGCTGGCACATCTACTGCGTTGTGACGAGCATAAACACCTGGGCTAGGAAGTCCGGCGGCACCTGCAAGTGAACCTGTGCGAAAACGTGCAATGGATTGTTCACGCTGGGTTGGGCGAGCAACACTTCGTTGGTGATGAGCAAGAACCATGGCGCCAAGAGCTGCAGTAATTAATAGTGCAGAAACAACTTCAAAGGGCCAGACATAGGTAGAAAAGAGCTTGGCGGCAAGGCCTTGGACATTTCCGTTGACATTTACCTCTGTTAGTCCGACGGCGCTGCGGCCGAGTGATGCCCGGCCGATAAGAGAAACGAAGAGTCCACCAAAACCAACGGCTGCGGTAATTGCAATCGGGCGAAGACCAGAAATTGTTTCGGTCAATGAATCAGAGGCATCGACACCAACGAGCATCAAAATAAAGAGGAAGAGCATCATGACGGCGCCTGT
>CAIXKQ010000174.1 GCA_903920065.1 uncultured Actinomycetes bacterium | reverse complement strand
TTGCCGACGAAGAGGCAGGGAGCTCATACGGTTCCAGATTTATGACTTCCAAGCATCCAGAAGTATTTGCTGGATGTACCGAAGCGATTTCTGAAGTGGGTGGTTTCTCGGTTACCGTCACTGGTGGAAAACGTTTATATTTTATCGAGGCTGCGCAAAAAGGTATCCACTGGATGAAAATCACCGCACATGGCCGCGCTGGTCATGGTTCAATGTTGAATGATCAAAATGCAATCACTTTAATTACCGAAGCGGTAGCTAAGATCGGTCGCCACCAGTGGCCTCAGAGATATACAAAGACGGTTAAGATACTTTTCGAGAAAATTGCACAAGCTACGGGTAAGCCTTTAAATCCCGCAGATCTCACGCCATTGTTGGCAGAGATTGGACCCACAGCGCGGATGGTGGGAGCAACGCTGCAAAACACAGCTAACCCAACGATGTTGGAAGCAGGATATAAAGAGAACGTTATTCCAGCATCAGCTTCGGCTGTCATAGACGGGCGATTCTTGCCTGGATATGAAGATGAACTTAATGCCACGATTCAATCAATCATTGGGCCAGATATCGAAATTGAGACAATAACTCGAGATATTGCACTCGAGGTTGATTTTGAGGGAGACCTCGTGGAAGCAATGTGCGCTGCAATCGTTGCTCATGATCCTGAAGGAATCCCAGTTCCTTATGTCATGAGCGGAGGAACTGATAACAAAGCGCTTTCAGAACTTGGAATCATCGGTTACGGATTTAGCCCACTGCGCCTTCCGCAAGATTTAGATTTCATGTCTTTATTCCACGGCGTAGATGAACGGGTGCCCATAACTGGCCTGCATTTTGGGGTTCATGTTCTCAAAGAATTTCTGGAGAAAGCTTAAGCAGAGATTTCATCTAACACGCTGCGCACAATATCTGGCAGCGATATCTCCTCGGATTTTAAGATACCGCGAAGTTGTCCGCCGGTTCTTGCACCCACTATCGCACTGGTTATTCCAGGGGTATCTCGCACCCAGGCAAGTGCGACTTCCAGTGGGGAGTAACCGAGACCACTAGCTGCCACAGATACAGCTTCAACTATTCGCGTGGAGTTCTCATTCAAATAAGGCTCAACATGTTTCACAAAGTGCGGGGCTGCAGCACGCGAATCACTTGGAATGCCAGAGCGATATTTTCCGGTGAGTACGCCCCGACCTAACGGTGCCCAAGCCAAGATGCCAATACCGGTGTCTCTGGCACAAGGAAGAATTTCTAGCTCAGCGCTTCGATTAAGCAGCGAGTATTCAATCTGGTTTGAGACTATCGGTGCTTTTGCCGAGTTACTCTCTTGAATGGTGATCGCTCGCGCGCTTTGCCAGCCAGAAAAATTAGAAACTCCAACATGGCGAGCTTTTCCCGACGTGTATGCGTAATCGAGTGCCGAGAGAGTGTCTTCTAGTGGAGTGTGCTCATCCCACATCTGAATCTGCCAGATATCTACATAATCAGTTTCTAGTCGCGATAGTGACTTATCTAATTCTGCAATGAGTGCGGTGCGAGAGTTGTTAATCGTGCGGACTCCACCCGGATGTGAAACACCGGCCTTTGTGGCAATGACTACATCGGCGCGGTTAAACAGAGCGCCAATCAGTCCACCAATAACTCGCTCGCTATCTCCGTCACCAAAAGTGGGTGAGGTATCAAGGAAGTTGCCGCCAGCTTCGATATAGGCCCGACATTGATCTGCAGCCTCGTGTGTATCGGTATCTCGGCCCCATGTCATGGTGCCCAGACCCAGCCGAGAGAGTGTGAGGCCACTATTTCCAGCCCGTCGCATCTCCATGACGCAGACCTTAGCAAGGGGATAGCGGAAAAGTGGTGATTAGAAATTTAGCGATAACCTTCGTGTTGTGGCGCGAATAATCCTGTTAAGACATGCACATTCAATCGCCAATGAATCTGGAATATTGGCCGGTCAATTACCTGGTATCTCCCTGAGCAAAAAAGGTGCCAAACAGGCTGTTGACTTGGTTGATCGGATTGGGAAAGTCTCATTCGATTCCATTCGCATGAGTCCGATGCAACGCTGTCAGGAGACGCTGGCACCTTGGCTGGAATCTTCGCACTCTAATGGACTCAAGAAATTCATTCTGGACGAGAAGCTAATTGAGATGAATTACGGCAGTTGGAGTGGCAAGAAACTCAACTCCCTAGCTAAGCAACCTCTCTGGAAGATTATTCAGAATACTCCGAGCAAGGTTGAATTTCCGCAAGGAGAACGCATGACCGCTATGCAAAAGCGTGCCGTTGCATCAATTGAAGAGGCAGTGCTAGAAAAATCTAAAGGTACTCACTTATTCGTCAGCCACGGCGACGTTATTAAGGCGATAGTTGTAAGTTTATTGAAGATGAAACTTGATAATTTCCAGTCCTTGGTAATCGATCCGGCATCGATTACTATACTTGAATATGATGGAGAAACCGCAAGATTAATTCTCTTCAATGACAATCTCACTCATCTAGAAGGATCGTTATCAAGTGCTCGCCCCAAAAAAATGCTCCTGGGTGGCGGAGCCGGAGCTGTCGGGCGAAAGAAGAAATGAGTTCACAGATTATTCTCTTCGAACAACCAGAGAGGTTTACGGTTGGCACGGTAGGTCAGCCAGGGGAACGAACATTCTTCATTCAGGCTCAAAGTGGGTCGCGTTTAATTTCAGTCTCGCTTGAGAAGACACAGGTTCAAGCATTGGCAGATCGATTGCTTTATACAATTCGAGATATCAAGCAGAACAATCCCAGTATTAGTTTTTCCCGTCTTGCTAAAGATGATGCACCGCTGAGCACTCCCATTGAAGAGGAATTTCGTGTTGGTGTAATTGGCTTAGCTTTCGATGCAGAGCAAGCTTTGATTCAAGTGGATTTCCAAGCTATTAATGAAGGTAGCGATCAAGATCCAGAATTCATAGATGTCGATGATTTAACCGGTGATCAAGATATTTTGAGAGTGTTAGTTACTCCAAGTGAGGCTGAACGATTCTCCAAGCGTGCTCTCATTGTCGTGGGCGCCGGGCGCCAACCATGTCCATTTTGTGGGGGACCGATAGATCTCAAAGGTCATCTATGTCCGAGATCAAATGGCTACCGCAGATGAGTAGGGTCATTGAACACTTACTTGCTGGAACTCTTGAAGTAACCGGTCGACTCGTTGATGCTTCTAATGCCACTTTGTATGGAGAATGCACCTTTAACGATTCGAAAATGGCGGTCATCTATAAACCTATCGCAGGAGAACGACCGCTCTGGGATTTTCCAGACGGAAATCTCGCTCATCGCGAATACGCCGCTTTCTTAATTAGTGAGTACTCCGGTTGGAATGTTGTTCCACCCACCGTTTTAAGAGAGGGACCATTCGGTTTAGGAATGGTCCAACAGTGGATTGATATCGATGAGTCAATTGATTTGGCTTTGTACTACCGAGAAGATAACGAAAATCTTCGCCGAATGGCCCTCTTCGATGCCGTCATAAACAACACCGATCGCAAAATAGGTCACTTGTTGCCAGTAATCGATGGCACCCTTCTTGGTTGTGATCATGGCGTCACATTCCACGAAGAGAACAAACTCAGGACTGTTATCTGGCAGTTTGCAGAACGTGAGCTCACCCCCGAGGAGATAGGCACTCTTGGTGAATTAGTTACCAAATTGCAGGTTGAGTCAGCGGTTTTGAATGGATTAATCACTGAAATTGAATTTGGCGCTCTCATAGCAAGAATAGAAGGCCTGATCGAATCTGGAAAATTTCCATCTCCAAGTGAAGACTGGCCCGCTGTGCCATGGCCCCCTTTTTAAAGTAAAGTTGCGATATGCGTGCCTGGCCAGAGATTTATATTCCGAAGCTCTCCAGCAGATTCACACTCGGGCCACTTTCATTACTGAACACGGCTTCTCAAAAAGTAGAAGCACTTCCAACCAAGCCGGTCTACCGAATGTATGTGTGCGGCATTACTCCATATGATGCAACGCATCTCGGGCACGCGGCCACCTATCTGACTTTCGATTTAATTCATCGCTATCTCAAGGCGACCGGTGCTGAGGTGCGCTTTGTTCAAAACATTACTGATATCGATGACCCGCTTTTAGAGCGCGCAGCGCGCGATGGCATTGATTGGCAGGAACTGGCCAACTCTCAGATTGATCTCTTTCGTGGTGATATGGCCGACCTTCACGTTCTGCCTCCGCAGCACTATGTCGGAGTTGTTGAGGCAATGCCATTGGTCGTGGACTCAATAATGAAATTGCAGGAGTCAGGCACCACCTATAGCGTTGAAAATGATCTCTATTTCAGAATTCATTCGGATGAAGAATTTGGCACTCGTTCTCATTACACAGATGAACAGATGCTCTCCATATTCGCCGAACGCGGCGGAGATCCGAAGCGTGCCGGCAAAGAGAATCCGTTCGATGCACTTCTCTGGTTAGCCCAACGCGCAGGTGAACCTGGCTGGGCGAGCCCTTTTGGCATGGGTCGACCTGGTTGGCACATCGAATGTTGTGCAATCGCGCTTCATTATTTGCAGCCCGACACTCATGGCGACTTCGCAATCGATATTCAAGGTGGGGGTAGTGATCTGATTTTTCCACATCATGAAATGTCAGCTGCGCAAAGTCGAATTATTGGACGCCAGAGATTTGCTCGCACTTATGTACATGCAGGAATGATCGGTCTTGATGGCGAGAAGAT
>CAIXKQ010000173.1 GCA_903920065.1 uncultured Actinomycetes bacterium | reverse complement strand
CGCCGATGGCAGTCAATCAATACCGTGTTGCCGATAATATGACTGATCGCTATGCTGCTTTAGCTGGATTGGTAATTCATGGGGCCAAAGAAGCAACAGATTGCTTGAATGATTTCTATGAACGCTTTACAAATGATGCACTAGTGATTGATAAATGGTTTGGCCTGCAATCGAGCCGTCCACCAGCAGATGGCCTTGATCCAACCCTGAGCGATGTCAAGAAATTACGCCAGCATCCTGCATTCAAAATGAATAACCCCAATAGAGTGCGAAGCGTGATTCACACTTTCTGCTCTAACAATCCTGCGAGTTTTCATCAGGCAGATGGCAGTGGGTATGAATTTTGGGCCGATAGCGTTCTCGCTCTAGATCCCATTAACCCTCAGGTTGCGGCTCGCTTGGCGAGAGCCTTGGATCGCTGGCGTCTGTTTGCAGCGCCTTATCAAGATCACATGAAATCGGCTTTGGAGCGCGTGGTAGCAAGCCAAATCCTGTCTCCAGACACCCGGGAAGTAATCAGTAAGGCATTGGGTGGCTAGTCTTTTGGATAACAGGGCAAAATAGAGTCTTCAAGCACTTCATTGCTCATAACCGGAGAAATACTTTTGTCCTCAGGTATCAATACTAATTTCAAGCAGTATCTAGTCGGCGCCAAACCAAAGGGTGCTGCTATATCTGCTGGCCTTCAAGATTTATTGCTCGCAGTCGTCAATACTTGCTCTACTCTAAGCCATGAAGTGGCGCAGGGTGCCTTGATTGGTTTATTGGGTTCCGCTGGTAGTGACAATGTGCAAGGCGAAGTGCAGCAAAAGCTCGACATCATTGCGAATGATCAATTGATAGATGGTGTTAAAGGGTGTAAATCCCTTGCGGGTCTTGCTTCAGAAGAAATGGAGTTGCCTGTAGCAGTGCAGGGTACCGGCGATTACCTTCTCTTGTTTGATCCGCTTGACGGCTCCTCCAATATCGATGTGAATGTATCCATCGGTACTATTTTCTCTGTATTGAAGAAGCAAGATCCTAGCGCACCACTACAAACTTCTGATTTCTTATTAACAGGTCGTCACCAAGTCGCTGCCGGTTATGTGGTCTATGGCCCCCAGACTACGATGGCGCTGACTTTGGGTGATGGTGTAGTGATGTTCACTTTAAACAAAGAGACTGGTGAGTTCTTATTAATCAAAGATGCTGTGACAATCTCACCTTCTACCAAAGAGTTTGCGATCAATATGTCCAATATGCGTCATTGGGCTGATCCTGTGCGGCGTTATGTTGAAGAGTGTCTAGCGGGCACTACGGGAGCGCGGGATAAAGACTTTAATATGCGCTGGATTGCATCGATGGTGGCTGATGTACACAGAGTCTTATCTCGTGGTGGTGTCTTTATGTACCCATGGGATAAGCGCGATCCAAAGAAAGCGGGCAAGTTACGCTTAATGTATGAAGCAAATCCGATGAGTTTCTTGGTAGAGCAGGCCGGTGGCGCATCGATTAATGGTACTCAGATCATTATGGATCTCCAGCCAACAGGCTTACATGAGCGGGTCTCAGTCATGCTGGGATCTAGAGAAGAGATTGACCGCTTAAAGCAATACCACTCTTAATCTAAATCCTAAGTTTGCTCTTAGGGCTTTACTTTTTCTTTGAGATAGGCGAGAGACTCTTCGACTTGGTCAATCAGTATGAGGCAGATATCTCCAGGCGAGACATCGTTGAGGGCGGTATCAATCGCCTTGAACTCCCCATGAATTTCTTTTACTTGCTTTGCCTTGGTTGCCCCAACTAATCCTTCTTGTAAGAGCTTTAGTACCTCACCATCTTCACGGCCACGTTGACAGGCATCTTGATACAGGATGACATTGTCAAACGAGTTGCCAAGAATGCGGGTGAGATCACGAATATCTTCATCGCGCCGATCTCCGGCCCCACTAATGACAACATGACTCTTGGTTGGTTTCATGGCCTGAATAGCACTTGCTAGGGCGCGCATCGCATCTGGATTGTGGCCATAGTCTGCAATCACAGTCGCACCCTGATGCTGGAACTGATTGAAGCGACCCGGCACTGAGTTGGCATTACTCTCAAAGCTATGCAAGCCACGTGCAATTTTTTCAGCGTCTAATCCAAGTGCCCAGGCTGCACCAATCGCGGCCATCACATTTTCTACTTGAAAACCCAGTACACCATTTTTAGTCAGTGGAATTTCACTCACAGGGAAGCGGTACATGACGCGCGCACCTTTTGAGGCAACAATGTATGTACCATCGAAATAGATTACCTTTTTATTCTTCGCGCGATGTGCAGCAATAACGGGATGATGTTGATTCTGGGCAAAGAAAATCACCCGACCGGCACACTTATCACCCATCTT
>CAIXKQ010000172.1 GCA_903920065.1 uncultured Actinomycetes bacterium | reverse complement strand
TACACCTTACCTCGTTAGCAGTGAGGCGCACTCGACCGGGCTATGCGACGTCTCCGAGTTGCAGGGCAAGTTTAGCGCCTTCGCCCAGGCATACCTAACCCCTGTATAAATGGCGAGAGAGCGGCCCGCTGTGTAGCGAACCGCCCTCTGCCTTGTTTAGTTGTGAATCTTCATTTACTTATTAAGCAAATGTGACCTTAGTCCAGTCGATAACCAGCTTGTAGTACTGACCACCTTCGACCGCTGCGTTATCCAGTGCAATAACGTCAGTGGTTGCAAGACTTGAAACAAGTCCTGGGTATGAGAGTGATAGTTTTGCGTGAACCTGTGCGTTGAAGAAGAAGTAAGACTTTGAGTCTCCCGCTGGCTTCAAGAACTGGTTGACGTTGATGATTCCTGATGATTCCTCATCGTTAGTGATGAACTTAGCGCCGCCAGGGGCGAAGTATTGATTATCGAACGCTGCGATTGTGCCAATCTTTCCATCTGAAAGTCGGTAAGCAAATAGACGAGAAACGTGATCATTTGCACCTGGATCTTCCTGAATCAAAAGGTAGCCGCCCTCATCGACAGTTAGGTTATCTGGCTTGCTGAGGTATGGAGCTTCTGTTCCGTTGATTAACATTTCAACAGTTGCACCCTTGAATGGATCCTTTGCATCAGCAAAAGTCATCTTCCACACAGCGCCGCCGTCACGCTTTAATGTTGGCTCTGCTGGGTTGGCTGCTGTGGCAAGTGGATCCTTATTTGATTCTGTTGTAATGAAGTAGTAAATGTTTGGATTCTTTGGATCGAATTCACCATCTTCAATACGTGAGAATGTTGTTCCATTTGCCTGTGCCATCGCTGTGAAGTTACCGAACTTAGGATTTGTGTTGACTTCATTGAAGCCAACATTAATCTTTGTTCCCTTGGCCGCAGCGCGGACAGCGTTATCAGTTAGGTAGTTTTCAAGAGCGATTGTGTAAAGCTTGCCGTTTGTAAGACCAGCCTTTTCTGCAAAGTTCGCTCCTGTTGTCTGCTTTGTGCCGACATACATATAGAGCTGGCTATCAGTAGCGTTGTTGTCTTCGTTACCCATGATCACAGTTGTTTTACCTGTGCCTGGCTTTGTAAGGAAGTTTTCCCAGCCAGCAAGACCCATTTTAGGAAGCTGGATTCCGTTTCCGTTAAGGTCGAATGCGAAGGCACGTGAATAATCTCCGCCTTCTTCGCCTGTGAAATAGACAGGTTCTGAATAACCGTAGGTCACGTTCTTCTTTGTTTTTGCATCTTTTTCTGTGTACGAAAGAAGTCCTGCAGCAGCAAGATTTCCTGAGCAGAAACGGTTGAGACCATTGGTTCCGATATCTCCACCATATGAATCAACTTTTGGTGTTCCAACTGGAACTGACTGCTCCCATGTTGGGCCCCAGGTTGATGTTGTGTAGTTGTAGTAAGACATGCTCTTAATCAAGTTCTCGTTCTTGGTAATTTTTTCCGTCTTTGGGTCATATGTCATCTTTGAAATCGATGATCCCCATGTGCCAGTTGCTGACTTTGCAGCTTGTGCGACTGGGTTAGAAAGTGAAATTTCGTGGTTTGAAAGCAGTGTCAGAGTTCCGTCCGCATTCTTAAGTGCGCCCATTCCATCTGGTGTGCCACGTAGGACCTCGTTGCCAATCTTATCTCCGGTTGTTGCGATGACGGAAAGTGTTGCGCCATCAGATGTAGATACAACATATACTGGTGCATCTGCAGCGTATGCACTCTGAATCAAGAGTGATGATGCAATTACACCCATTGATACAGCTGTGAAGAGTTTCTTCTTCATTTATTACTCCTTAGGTAAGTCCTCACGGTGAGGTTTGCGCGAAGTCTTTAGGTGAGAGTTATATTTCCAGTAACAACCAGGCAAATTGTTATCACTTTTTATATGAATGCATGGTGTTGCTTTTTGTCTCCATTAATACTGCGTTATCCTGATGTTTACTTTCATCACCTAATTCCAAGGAATAATCGTTACATGTCACACTTCTCACGCAGGCAGATTCTTCAAATTCTCACTGGGGTGGCACTTCTTGCCAACCCATTTGTTGCCGAGGCAGCTCAAGTTCCGACTCTGAAGTGCACGCGGGTGGGGCAAACGATTATTTGGCGGGATAAAAAATACACATGTGTGCGATCTGGTAAGAAGCTAGTGTGGAATAAAGGTGTCCCGATCACGCCAGCCAAGCCAACTCCTTCGGCAACAACTCAACCTTCTGTGCAGCCAACTCCCAGCACTTCAACTGAACCACGCCCTGCCTACACGCCACCACCGGATGAGTTTGCCGTGGCAAAGAGTGCGAATCTAAAACTTAATCAGCCAATCTCGGTAAGTAACCCTTCACTTAATTATCCAGCGCGGGGTTACATCCTCATTCGCCGTGAAGTTGGTGTGATTGCATTTAGTAATTCCTGCACCCACTTAGGGAGGGAAGTTGAGATCTCTGGTTCTCAATTAGTCTGCTACGCACACGGTTCATATTTTGAAGCGACGACTGGTAAGCCCACGGGGGGTCCGGCGACAAGAAATCTCACCCTGCTGCCCACGATAGAAAGAGATGGCACCATCTTCGTCGTTGATGCGCCTTGATACATCCATCTTGAACTTACTGCGGTAAGTCCTAGGATTGCACAATGAATAGCGAGAGTACCCAAGCACCGCAAGAGGAAACCGCACGCATCCATGATCAGGGACCATCGCACCTCTTCTCTGAATTTATGAAAAGTGGCTGGGCCGAAAGCGAACTCACTGAATTAGAGCCGCTGGAAGTTGTTACCTACGCATATTCGCGGCGCCAAGTTCTCTCTGCGGCATACCAAGGAATACGACTAGTAATTCCTGCCGGCGAACTCAAAGTGCGCGCAGGCGATACCGATTACAACTACCGCCCTGATAGTGCTTTTGCTTATTACAGCGGCGTGCAAGGAGCGGATGCAACAGCTGATGCGGTACTCATACTTGAACCGAGTGGAGATTCACACATTACCTATCTCTATATGAATCCACGTTCAACTAGAGATACTGAAGCCTTCTATCGTGATGCAAGATATGGCGAACTCTGGGTAGGTCGTAGATTCACATTGGCAGAGGCCAAGGCGCGCTACCAAATTGAAACCAGGAATTTGAGTGAGCTAAAAGAGCTACTAGCCGATGGCAAGAAATCTCTCTCACCTGTTGATAAGGATTTTGCGACATTCATCTCAGAACAGCGCTTATGTAAAGATGAATATGAGGTGAGTGAACTGCAGTGCGCAGTTGATGCAACAACACTTGGATTTAATGATGTCATTAGCGCCATTCCGGCAGCTGTTCAAACTGCACGCGGTGAACGAGTACTAGATGCAGCCTTTTATGGCCGCGCCCGTATATTAGGTAACGACCTTGGTTACAACACCATTGTGGGCGCTGGTTCACACGCCTGCGTGCTGCACTGGACACGTAACGATGGCGATCTTCATCCGGGTGAACTTGTATTAATCGATGC
>CAIXKQ010000171.1 GCA_903920065.1 uncultured Actinomycetes bacterium | reverse complement strand
CGCACGTGGGAATCCAATGTGTTCCAGAACAATCTTCAAATCTGGGTGGCGCTTGGCCAGCTCTACTGCTGCGCCCATATTCGGCCAGCCGCAGTCAAGATCAAAGACAACATTTTGCTTGGTGAGTTTCTTCAGTGATGCCTCATATGCAGGATTGATTTCACCACTTGCCAACATTGGTTCGGCATTGAAATCGCGAACACCGGCATAGAGTGGAGATTGGGCATGTTCATCTAGTTGCTGGGCAGCCTCTGGAGCTCCAAGTGGGCAGTCGGCAATGATTCGCATTGGTACTGGACCAGTTTTTGCCATTTCAGTCAGCCATCGAGTTTCAGTGACTGGGTTCGGAGAACCAATTGCTGCTTGCACGTGAACAAAAGCTTCGATACCGGCAAAGCGAGCCTCTGACCAAAGATCGTTGAGTACAAATGCTTCAGACTTAATGGCATCGATATTTCCGATAATTGGATGAACAAAGTCCGGACTGAGCCATACCCACTTGAGCTCTGGATGTTTGAAATCCCAAAGGTGAATGTGAGTATCAATAATTGGAATAGGTGTGCTCATCTGAGGCCTCTCAATAATGGTCTTTCGCTAGTACTTTCTGACTCTAAGTTACCGCGTGCGCACCAAAAATTGAAGAGCTCGGGGCCCCTTATTTAAACCGGGTACCTATCTGTGAACCAATAGTGAGTGCGGTCTTGATATTGGCAAGTGACTGCTGATGTGTATAGAGCGGTGCCTCTAAGAGCCCCTGGTCCACATATTGAGCAAAGGCATTTACTTGATGGACGAGGGCAATATGTTCAACCATGCCTGATTCATCGCTCCAGGTAGCAAGTGGTTCATGTAGGCCATTGCCATGCAGCGTTACCGATGTTGATGTAAACCACGGTGGGCCAAATGAGATGCTGCCCTTAGGGCCAGAGATAGCAGCGTTAATGGGAGCTGAGACACGAGCTGAGAGTACGAAGTTAGAGCGTGCCTGATTTTTAAATCTCATAAAGGTATGTGTTTCTTCATCAATGTCATTGGGGTGAAGCTTTCCAAAGCTATGAATTTCATCAGGATCACCTAAGAATTGTTGCGAGAAGGCAATGGGATAGATACCCATATCGATGATTGGGTTGCCGCCACCGAGTGTGTAGAGCCGAGCAACACCCAAGTTTGCTTGGCAGAAACTAGAGACAACTAATTCAACATCGCCAATGGCGCCATCTGCCACTAGCTGTCGTGCGATATCCATATGTGGCAGGAAGCGAGTCCACATAGCCTCAACGGCTAAGACCTTCTTCGCTTTGGCGGCAGCATAAATCTGTTCTGCTTCGTTAACGTCCATAGTGATCGGCTTCTCAATTAACACGTGCTTACCTGCATTAATTGCAATCAGTGCCACTTCAAGTCGGTTAGAGGGAAGAGTGCCAACATAAATTGCATCAATATCTGGGCGGGCAGCTAACTCTTCATAGGAGGTGTGAAAATCAGAGACGTTAAATGCCTTTGCAAATTCTTCTGCTTTTCCTGGAGTTCTGGAGGCAACTGCCACAAAATTCTGTTGAGAATTCTTCTGCACAGTCTTAATCATCTGCTCAGCAATCCAGCCAGCGCCAAAGATTCCCCACCGTAGTGGCTTGGAATCTTCTGGCTTAAAGATATGTGGCTTGGGCAGTGATGTCATTGGCTTAACTTATCTCTATTCATGCATATTTGAAACGGTGAATACAATCACATGAAGCGCTAGAAGAATATTAATTTCAGGCCTACAGCCAGGGCTGAAATCAGGGTAATGTTTTGAAACAGTCGCAGATCAATTCTTGAGATAAACCTTCTTCCAAGAAGGGCGCCGATAGCGACCATCGGAACGGCAGGAAGGATGTACTGAAGTGAATTTAGATCGAGCAAACCGAGGCCAAGGGTGAAGGGCAATTTCGCAAGATTGATGATGAAGAAGAACCATGCGGTATTTCCCAGGAAGTTCAAGACGGAGTTTTTGCGCAATAGTAAATAGATACTCATGGGAGTGCCACCAGAATTTGCAATCATGCTCATGAAACCAGCTGTAGAGCCAAGAAATACCCGAAGAGTTCGCGGATAACCAATAGTGATGTCGTCATTATGTTTCTGCCAATATTGGCTGACGGGGTATAGCAAGACTAGTAATACGACCACCACTCCAATTGTTCTTTTCAGGGAGTTATCCGTTGAATGGAAGAGATAGAAGGCTCCCACCACAAAACCACACAAAACTGGAAAAATGAGAGTTTTCAGGAATTTCCACTCAACGTGCTTTTTATAGATTCCAATTGCAAAGAGATCACCTACCAAAAAGAGAACAAGAAGAACTCCGGTTGATTCTTTAGCTGGCATTACTTGAGCAATCAGGGCTGCCGAAAGGAGCCCAATCCCACCAATTGCGGTTTTGGATACTCCCACCAGTAAGCCAATTGCCATCATGGTGATGATGAGAGAGGTAGTCATGAAGCATCCTGATTTAGCTTATGACTACTTATTTTCACAATGAGCATCCTATGGGTGCTCATTGAGAAGACAGTCACTTGCTTTCTTTTTTCAGGTGCCCTTTGCCGACCCTGGCGCATCTGCCCATGCCGGACTAGTAACATCAGGGCATGAGCCAGAAGAGTAAATTTCTCGCCACGTGGAAAACACTTCCTGCCGGGATGCGAAAGATAATTGTCTCAGTCATCGGCTTCACGCTCATAGTTATTGGCTTAGTTCTCATTGTGCTCCCTGGGCCTTTTACTATCCCGTTCTTAGTCCTGGGACTTGCCATACTGGCACTGGAATTTGCTTGGGCTGACCGGATGCTCGATCAAGTAAAAGCGCAGGGGAAGAAAGTTGATCCAAGAAAGTTGCTCAAGAGAAAACCGAAAGACCCAACTCCTAACTAAGCGGTATCCGGTACTGACGTTTTCCAGATTCTAAGGTGTAGGTGTCATAGAGTTTTCTAGCTGTTGCATTATCTTCATCAGTATTCCAATAAAGACGCGAGCAGTTGTTTTCTATCGCATAGCTCTTCACATGGTCAATCAGAGCGCGCCCCACACCTTTTCCGCGCACAGCTGGATCCACAAAGAGATCTTCAAGATAGCAATGTCCGCCCTCAGACCAGGTTGAGTTCTGCAAGTTATATGTCGTAAAGCCAACAATCACACCTTCATCGATAGCAACAGCGCACTCCATGTTAAATTCTGGATCAAGAATCCTCTGCCAGGTGAGGGCACTTTGTTCTGTTGAAAGCTTCGTCTGATAGAAGTCGAGATAGCCCTGCCAGAGAACGAGCCAGCGCTGCTCATCTGCAGCTAGCGCAGCTCTGATTTCTAGAGACATTAGAGTGCAAATGAAGGGTACTTGTCGGAGACCAAGATAAATGCATAACCATTCACACGGTTCCAAAAGCGCATGGTCTTAAGGACAAACTTGCCAGCCCACTTTGGATAATTTCCGGTAGCAGAAGTCATAATCCAGGCAATGAAAGTCATGCCCAGGGCTATCAGTGAGTAAATAACGCCAACAATGATGAGTGGAATTGCTAAGAACCACTTGACCAAAGGAAGCCATCGATTGAGTGCTTTTCCGCCATTGATATCTGGGAAAACTACCTCAATATTTTTGTTTCGTTCAATAGAGGGGTAATCATCAGTGAGCAGGAGAACGTAGGCAACAACACGAGTCTGCAATTCTAGAAATGCGTGGTTGAAAGTCAGCAGGTAGCTTGGATAGACCTCACGGAATACCAGGGCAAGTAGCGCTGGCACGATGATAAATCCAGCGGCAAAACCAGCGTTGCTCTGAACGGCAAAGGAGCAGATGAAGACGGCGACTGGGAACACGAGGATGCCACGCCAAAAGACTGTGGTCTGATTACGCTTCTTATAGTTGATTTCCACATCGGTCTTTATTTGTTTGCTCATATCTGAATCCTATCTTGCACATGTACTCTTAACCCTATGAGCACGCGCGAATATGCAGTAATTACCGGAGCAAGTAGTGGAATCGGCGCGGCAACAGCGCGATTATTGGCAAGCAATGGTTATCACGTGATTGCTGCAGCAAGGCGCGCAGAGAAATTGGCTGCCCTTGCCACTGAAGATCAGAACATTGAAGCCTTCACACTCGATGTCACCAAGCAAGATTCCGTTGATTCACTCACCAAGCACTTGCAAGGAAAACCAGTCTCCATTCTTATCAACTGCGCTGGTGGGGCATTTGATGCAGCTGCTATTAATGACTCAGATCCTGAAATTTGGAAGAAGACCTATGACATCAATGTTGTGGGTTCGGTGCGGATGGTCAAAGCAATGACCCCGCTGATGCAGGCATTTGGCCATGGGCATATCGTGATGATTTCATCAACTGCCGGACACCGCGTCTATGAAAATGGTGGAAGTTATGTGGCGGCAAAGTTTGCCGAAACTTCTCTCGTTGAAACACTTCGCCTAGAACTTAATGGGCAACCGATTCGGGTGACAGAGATTGCTCCTGGAATGGTCAAGACCGATGAGTTTGCCGTGCAACGCTTTGGTGGTGATACCGAAAAAGCGGCAAAGGTCTATGAAGGTGTCACAAGACCGTTGGTGGCAGAAGATGTGGCTGAGGCAATTAGATGGTCAGTGATGCTGCCATCTCACTTCAATGTGGATTCTTTAGTGATTCGCCCACTTGCGCAAGCACAAAGTCATAAGGTGTATCGACAACCGCTTTAACTTCTCTTTACGACTCGATACTTGGCAAGAGTGGGATCAGTTGCATAGGCGATGCGAACGCCTGCAGCACGTGAGGCCCCTAAGCCTTCAACAATCTGGGCGGTGAGAATTTCACCGGGTGCAACAACTGCAACTCCTGGTGGATATGGCGCAATCAGATCTGCTGAAATACACCCGATGGCATCATGGGCGCTGACCAACTCGGTCTCTGCAAAATAAGCATCACGCATAGAAATTGCGCGCTGTGGCATAACAGACCAACTCAGCGCCGTTGCGCTCACGCGTCGTTGTTCTTGTCTGCGCTTAAGAATCGGAATTAACACATCTGCCAATCGATCAAAGTCAGCTCTGGTATCGGCAATAGTGCCCAGGAAGACAATCGTGTCTCGATCTGCCATCTCCACCCGAATTCCTTCGGCTTGCAGATCTTGCTCAATTTCAACCCCGGAAGCCCCCAGTTGTTGCACGCGCAGAACTATCTTGGAAGCATCAAAGCGTCCTGCTGGAAAATCGTGTGGATAGAGAAAGATAGGAAGGGCAAATTCTGCCTGCACCAACTCTTTGAAGTGATGAACATTTTCTAGCAACGTGCCAATCAATTCTTCCCCGCGAGTTTGTAGCAGAGCCCGCACGCCATCGATCGAAGCAAGCGGCGCCCCGGCTGGTGACGTTGTGTGGGTTGTTTCAAAGCTTTGCTCTAATCGTTCTGCGCTGAGCAACGTGGTGCGGGCAAGTAAGAGTGCGGAGGCGCTATATCCAGGCAGGGCTTTATGTGTACTAGTGATCAGCGCATCGGCACCTAATTGAAATGCATGTTGTGGCAGGTGTGGATGAAAACCAAAGTGTCCGCCCCACGCGGCATCTAAAATTACTGGAACACGTTGGGCATGGGAAAGTTCAATCAACGCCGGCAGATCTGAGATTGTTCCCAAATAACCTGGTTCGGTAAGCAGCACGGCAATTGGTTTCTCACTCAAAGCTTTTGCAAGTTCGCTAGCTGTGATTCCGGTTGGAACACCTGTTGCACCATCAATCTCGGGTGACATCCAGATTGGCTCAAGGCCAGCTAGAACAAGTGCGCTTAAGACCGAACGATGGGCGGTTCTAGATACAGCGACCTTATCGCCGGGCTTTCCTAGTGCGAAGATAATTGCCTGGTTTGCATGGGTGGAACCACCTGTTGAAAAGCGTGCGTAATCTGCGCCCCACAAGGTGGCCGCCAGTGATTCAGCCGTCTTCAATGTCTGATTCGTTAACTTAATTTCATCCAAGCCGCCATACAAAGGTGTATCAGAATCAACCACAGCACCTAAGTCGGCATCTAGCGCGCTCGCCTTCTGCTTATGTCCAGGAATGGTGAAAGGAGTTCTAGTGCGCTCGAAGTAGGCGAGGTAGGCATCAAGTAGCGGCGCGCTATCTCTGAGTCTGCTCATGTGGCAAGCCTAACTCTTAGTCAGAGCTGGTGAGGTCCGCGGGTAGCAAATGCGGGGCTTAGAATTAAGCCATGACATCACAGGATCGACTCCCGCAAACTCGCCATTTGGTCACTGAAATTCCGGGGCCTAAATCGACGGCGATGATGGCGCGACGCAAAGAGGCTGTTTCTGGGGGACTAGGAACTGCGATGCCGGTCATCGTTTCGCGCGCACACGATGCGATTATTGAAGATATCGATGGCAACCGAATTATCGATCTCGGTGCAGGTATTGGTGTTGTCACCGTAGGAAACGCCGCACCTCGCGTTGTAAAAGCCGTGCAAGAGGCAGTGGAGAAATTCACTCACACCAACTTCACCACTGCTCCATATCTGGGCTATATCGAAGTCTGTGAAGCCCTCAATCGTTTAACACCTGGAAAATTTGCGAAGAAGTCAATCCTGCAAAACTCAGGAGCAGAAGCGGTAGAAAATGCAATCAAAATTGCACGTCACTACACAAAGCGCCCAGCAGTCGTTGTCTTTGAACACGCTTATCACGGCCGCACAAACCTGACTATGGCCCTTACGGCAAAGAACTTGCCTTATAAAGATGGTTTCGGTCCTTTTGCTAATGAGATCTACCGAATGCCAATGCCATATTCCTATCGTTGGCTTGGAAATCCTGACACTATCGCCGAAGACGCGCTTGAAATGGTGATTCATAAAATTGAGAAAGAAGTGGGAGCACATAACGTTGCTGCCATTTTGATTGAGCCGGTTGTCGGCGAGGGTGGATTTATCGTGCCACCAGTTGGATTTATGCCAGGGCTGCAGAAGTTTGCCACCGAGAACAAGATTGTATTTATTGCCGATGAAGTGCAATCAGGTTTTGCTCGCACCGGAAAAATGTTTGCCGTCGAACATGAAGGCATGGAGCCGGACATGATCGTTTCGGCTAAGGGAATTGCTGGTGGCCTGCCACTAGCTGCAGTGACTGCTCGAGCTGAGATTATGGATTCATCACATGTGGGTGGTCTTGGTGGCACCTATGGTGGAAATCCGATTGCCTGCGCCGCAGCCCTTGCCGTGATTGAAATGATTGAAGAAGAGAAGTTAGTCGAACGCGCAGCCCACATCGGTGACATTCTCTTTGCTGCACTGAACGCACTCAAGGCGCAATATCCAATCATCGGTGAAGTTCGCGGACGCGGCGCCATGGTTGCAATTGAATTAGTACATGCCGGAACTAAAGATCCCAACCCAGAGGCGATGGCAAAGGTGATTAAGTATTGCCAGAGCAAGGGCGTGCTGATCCTGACCGCCGGAACCTATGGCAACGTCATCCGCTTCTTGCCACCAGTTGTCATTACAGATGAGCTTTTAAAGGATGCACTCGGGGTATTAGCAGAGGGCTTTGCCTCGCTCTAGCCTGATTTTGGATTAATCACCGCGGAACCTCACCCCTGATGGGGTGATTACTTCTTCACAATCGCCGCCGCGTGCACCACCCTTTACTCATGGCGAAGGTGAAAGGTGAGGCTCTCACCCAATTCGAGGTGACTTCCGGGGTCACCCTCTCTCGCACAGTAATTCCCACCCTGCCACCCAACTATTTATCACGTAAGCATCTCTTTCACTTATTAGTCCATCCTGCTCCGCAGACCACAGTTGTACTGGCCCCTGCCGGATATGGAAAAACTTCCCTGGTTGCTGAGTGGGCCAATACGCAACGGGATCGCGTCATCTGGGTAACTCTTACCGAAAGTGATTCACTGGAGGAGATGTCCCAGATTTTCATTCAAGCAACTCGCAATGTGATTCCAGGGTTTGCAAGATGGTTTGATGACGAGTCTGGAATTCGCCCGGTAGAAAATGTACGCCGTTGGAGTAATGAGTTGATTGCAACAGGTAAGGATTACATTTTAGTTATCGATAATTTACGTCAGCACACCGCACGAGATGTTGATATTGCGGTGAAACTAATTGAACAATTTCCGCCGAATTTACAATTCATAACGATTCGAAGAGATTCTATTGAAACCGTTTATGCAACATTTGCCTCTCGCGGACCGCTGGCAATCGTGGGCAAGAATGAATTGGCATTTTCAGAGAGCGAGATTCAAGCGCTCACTGGTCAATACTCAATTGATATGACTGATCCCAGAGTTAATTCTTCGCTGAACGCAGCAAAAGGGTGGCCAGCAGCTGTTTCGATGATTGCCCATCAGATTTCTGGCAGTGGTTCGGAAGTTAACTTTGAAACTGTATTAGCATCTCAATCAAACCCGTTAAGAGTTCTAGCTGTATCAGTCCTTGACTCTCTGCCCGCACCTCTTCGGATAAAATTACAATCACTAAGCGTGGTAGGGGAATTTACCCACGAGCTGGCAGAGATCATTCTTGAGCAAGATTACTCATATGACGAGATCAATCAATTCGCCCTGGATGGCAACATCTTCTCTCAGACCGGATCTCCAGAAGTATCCTTTGAGTTCAACTCGATTTTTCGAGAGATTCTGCTCGCTGAACTTCGTGCAGATAAATTTAGAAAGTTGCGTATACATGCAAAACTTCTGCAGTTCCATGAGCATCGAAACGAGCCAAATTTAGCGCTAGAACATGCATACCTAGCTGAGGATTATGAAAAAGTAGGCGAGATTTTTCCAGATGCTGCCCGCATCCTGCAGGCAACCGGTAAAGGGCGAGAACTTATAAAGTGGTCGATTTTTGCTGGCGATGCATCTGAACTTGGCTTGTTAAAAAGAGCCACCGTTGAAATAGCGGGCCGGCTAGCTAACTTGGAATTTTCAGAAGTATCGAACATGGTAGATCAGATGAACCTTGATGCCAAAGGAACAGATCTGGAAGGTTTCATTAGCCAACTCACCCATGGCGCTAAGGCTTATGTGGATATCTCGCAGGCAAGATTTGAAGAGTTTAGCCAAGACTTTTCACTGGCGATGCAACCGGCCAGTGGCCCACTGATGTTAGGTGCCGATGAGCAGCTGGCACTCCATAGATTGGCTGCAACACGCTCCTTCATGCTGGGCCAGACATCAGAGCTAGAGCGGATTTTTGAGGAAGCAAAGACGCTAGTCAACTCTTCAAAAATTTCGCAAAACAATCTCATGCTTATGTCAATCAATGCAATGGTCCAACTAGAAATGGGTGATTACCGAAGAGCTTTTGAAGTTGCCCAAAATTGCAGCATGCAATTTACCAAGCTGGGTTACGTTGGAATCTTTGGGCCACTGGAGTCACTTTTTGTCATCGCTAGATGTCAACGTGAATTCTTGCGACATCGCGAAGCAGATGAGCGCTTCGAGCAAGTGAAAGCTTTGGCCGAGGGATGGAAACAGTGGCATTGGTATTTCATGGCAGAGGGAAGTTTGGCTAAAACTATGGCGATGCAGGCAAATGCGCGCGGCGCCGTTGAAGCAATTAATGGCATGCGCCGGAAAGCTTCAGAGCTGGCCTATTCGAAAGGAATTGAAACTCTCATTGATGTAGCCGAGCTCAGTGTGCGCTATGAGATAAAAGATTACGATCGACTCTCAGCACTTTTGCAACGTGTACCTGAACTTCCACAAGTTCAACTTATTAAACTGGCGCTGGCTCGCCATGGGAACAAGGGCAACTCAATTGATATTGCTGGTTCCCTGCCCGATAAAACTCCGAGAGAGCAGATAGTCAAACACCTTGTCATGGCCGGAGGGGTAATAGACCAAGAGCGAGTTGCCCTGATTGAGATGAAGAAAGCCCTTGATATTGGCTCGCGCGTGGGGGCTAAGGAGATTTTCTTGCGCCAATCAGATGAGATGGGAAACTTAATTTTGAAAATCGCAAGTGAGAGTCCCACTGTCTATCTAGAAGATCTAGCTGCCAGCGTGGCTGAAAAGATTAAGAGTCGGCGTGCCGGGTCCTCAGAATTTTCAGTGCCGCTGACTAAGCGAGAATTGGAAGTATTGCGTCATCTATCAACAGATCGCCCAATTAGTTCTATTGCAATCACACTTCACATCTCACATAACACGATGAAAACTCACCTAAAGAATCTCTATCGAAAGATGGGCGTCGATGGCCGGGTAACGGCCGTGGAAAAAGCTCGAGCAAACTACATTCTCTAAGTCCTACTAGTCGCGCGACTGCCCCGATTTATGCTTATAACGGCCCATAAATTCTTTTTTCATATCCTGGAAGTTTCCATCAAGTAGGGCCTGTCGCATCTGATCGACTAGGCGCACGATAAATCGTTCATTATGGATTGTGGCCAGGGTGCCAGCAACCATCTCTTTGGCACGAAAGAGATGGCATAGGTAGGCGCGGGTGTAATGCGTGCAGGTATAGCAATCACATTCATCATCTATCGGATTGAAGTCTCGGATAAATGGTTGATTAGAGACGTTAAAACGCCCTTCCATCGTATAGACCGCACTGGTGCGGGCAATACGAGATGCCAGAACGCAGTCGAAGGTATCGATTCCGTTCTCCACCCCAACAAATAGGTCTTCTGGGGCGCCGATGCCAAGTAGATGTTTCGGTTTCTCCTGCGGCAGCGTTGTATTTACCCAGCTCACAATTGTGCCCAGTGAATCTTTATCTAGCGCGCCACCAATTCCAAAGCCATCGAATTCAATTCCAGATGAACTCATGGCCCCCAAATCACTGGCCGCTTTCTTGCGCAAGTCTTCATATTGCGCGCCTTGGATGACGCCAAAGAGTGCTTGATATGGCTTTGCTGTGCGGGCATCGGTCAATTTTTTATGTTCATCCAGGCAGCGAATAGCCCAGTCATAGGTGCGAGACATAGCCAGCTCTTGATAGGGGCGAGTGTTATGCAAAGTGGTGCACTCATCGAATGCGAACATAATGTCGGCGCCCAACTTATGTTGAATCTGCATTGAGCTTTCGGCGGTAAAGCGGTGCATCGAGCCATCGAGGTGGCTCTTAAAGGTAACGCCCTCATCATCAACATGGGCTAGCCGCTCTTTATTCTTTGCAATCACTTGATCAGAGCGGAAAGTCTGCGCATCCATTGCTAAGACCTTTTTAAATCCCACACCGAGTGAGAGCACTTGAAAGCCACCGCTATCGGTAAAAGTTGGCTTATCCCAATTCATAAATGAACCAAGGCCGCCGGCCTCATCTAATACATCGGGGCCAGGTTGCAGATAAAGGTGATAAGCATTTGCCAGCAGGGCTTGCGCCCCGAGGTTCTCCATCGCCTCTGGCAGCACTGTTTTCACCGTTGCCTTGGTGCCCACCGGAATAAAGGCGGGGGTCTGAATCTGCCCATGCGGGGTGGTGATTGTTCCCACGCGCGCTAAACCAGAGTCGGCGGCGTGGTTGATCTCAAATGCGAAACCGTTTTTTGAGTTATTCATTGGGGCCACCATTAGGTAAGTGTGGCAGAGCTACCAAATTCGCACACGCTCGTGCTCTGCCAGCCAGAGTTCATCGCTCTGACTGACACCGAATGCTTGATAGAACTCGGGCACATTGCGCACAATCTGATTACAACGAAATTCATCCGGGGAGTGTGGGTCAGTTGCAATCCGGCGACGCACCTCTTCCGGGCGGTTCTTATTGCGCCAGGAGTGGGCATAGGAAAGGAAGAATCGTTGTTCACCAGTGAGTCCGTCAATCACCGGACTTTGCGCGCCGCCTAACGCTAATTTCCATGCCTTATAGGCGATCGCCAGGCCGCCGAGATCACCAATATTTTCACCTAAAGTAAAGGCGCCATTGACGTGGATATCGGGGGTGCTTTCAGGGGATAAGGCATCGAATTGCTTAACGAGCACGGCGGTGAGCTCTTCAAATTTGCTGCGATCTTCATCGCTCCACCAATCGACCATATTGCCATCACCATCATATTTAGAGCCTTGATCATCAAAGCCATGGCCAATTTCATGGCCAATGACTGCGCCAATGCCGCCGTAATTAGCTGCGATGTCGGCTGCTAAATCAAAGAAGGGCGGCTGCAAGATTGCCGCCGGAAAGACAATCTCATTGGCAAGTGGGTTGTAGTAAGCGTTGACCGTCTGCGGGGTCATATGCCATTCATCGCGATCAACCGGTGCGCCAATCTTGGCAATGGCATAGGCATGATCGAACTCGGCGATTCGCCATAAGTTACCAATCAGATCACCGGCAGAAATTTCTAAGGTGGAGTAGTCGCGCCACTTATCGGGATAGCCAATCTTGGGGGTGAACTTAGTCAGCTTCTCCAGCGCCTTTTCCTTCGTCGCCGCTGACATCCAGGGCAGGTCAATAATGCTTAGCCGATAAGCCTCAAGCAGATAATCAACTAATACCTTCATCTCAGTTTTTGCTTTTTCTGAGAAGTGCTCTTCGACATAGACCTTGCCGATTGCTTCACCCAGTGCGCCTTGGGTGACAGAGACGGCGCGCTTCCAGCGATCGCGAATCTGTGGTGTGCCAGAAAGGGTCTTGGCATAGAACTCAAAGTTCTGCTGCACGATGTCATCGGTGAGAAATGCGGCGCTGGCAGAGACGAGATTGAGTTTGAGCCAGGCCACCCACGAATCGCGCTCGCCAGAAAAGTCACCAAGTAGGGCAGAGACGGATTCAAAGAAGGATGGTTCACATACGACCAGGGATTCAAAAGCTTTCGCTGGCACTTTGGCGTGCTCGGCCCAGAGGTCGAATAAGAAGTGTGGGGCAAGGCTTTCTAGCTCGGCGCGGCTGTATTTGTTATAGGTCAAAGTCGCATCGCGATCTTTTACTTGATCCCAATGATGGCTGGCAATCTTTGTCTCCAGTGCCAGGATCTGTGCTCCCACGGTGGCGCCATCTGCAATTCCCACAAGTGCGCACATCTTTGCCACATGCTCCACAAAGGCACTTCGAATCTCGGCAAATTGATCTTCCCGGTAATAAGACTCATCGGGTAGCGATAGCCCACCCTGGCCGAGATAGAGAATATTGGTATCAGAGTCCATCGCATCCGGATAGATAGCTGCGCCAAAGATTCCGCCAATGCCACGCATTTCAAGTCCGGCCATGACCGAGATAAATTCGTGCAAGTTGGTGATGCCATCGATGGCGGCTAAATCTTCGACGATGGGGGAGATGCCACGAGCTTTAATGGCATCGGTATCCATAAAAGATTTGTAGAGGTCGCCAATTTTCTGCGCCTCACCTGTGCCAGTTGCGCTCTCGATGATCTGGCGAACCTGGGCCTCGGCGGCATCATGTAATTTGCGAAAGATGCCATCACTGGATCGGTCATCTGGCATCTGATACTCGGTAATCCACTTTCCGTTGTAGTGACGGAAGAGGTCATCTTGTGGACGCACCTGTGGGTCGAGGGCAGAAGTTTCGATTCCAGATTTCACCGGGCTCATGAGTTCCATTTCATCGTGTGTAAAAGTAGTTGAAAGTTCAACTTTGTCATTTATAAGCGTAGTATTGCCGCTATGGCAGGGCAAAACGCTACAACACCGCGCTGGCTTAATGCTGGCGAAATGAAGGCTTGGCGACGATACATCATCGCTAGCCGCCGGCTGCTGGAAGCACTCGATCTAGATCTTGCCAGCCATGAGTTATCGATGGCCGACTATGAAGTCTTGGCCCAACTCAGCGATGCCCCAGAACGCAGGATGCGCATGAGTGAGCTAGCCGATGTTGCCATGCTCTCGCGCTCGCGCCTTTCCCACCGGATCAAGGTGATGGAGAAAGCGGGCTGGGTAAAACGCGAGCCCTGCCCGGATGATAAACGGGGCTACTTCGCGGTCATGACGGCCAAGGGGTGGAAGGCAATTGTTTCTGCTGCCCCGGACCATGTGGAGAGTGTGCGCACTAGGTTTGTCGATCACTTAACAAAAGAAGACCAGCGAGTGTTATCAGAAATATTTGAACGAGTAACGCATTCCCTGAAAGCCAATCCGCCAGCAGAATAAAAAACCCCGCCAGTTACCTGGCGGGGTTTTTTATAAGTAACTAATTACTTAGCTGCTGCCTTCTTGCGACGGCGGCGCTTT
>CAIXKQ010000170.1 GCA_903920065.1 uncultured Actinomycetes bacterium | reverse complement strand
TCACAAAGGCGAAGGAACAAGTTACGCACTCAATGGTTTATGCCTTTAACGATCGTAAAGATAAGAAGGGCGATTTCCGTCAGCTCTGGATTCAGCGCATTAATGCTGCTGCCCGTGAAAATGGAATGACATACAACCGCTTCATCCAAGGTCTTAAGGCTTCAGGACTTGAAGTAGATCGTCGCGTTCTCTCAGATATCGCAACGAATGATCCAGCAGCATTTAAAGTTCTTGTCGACGTTGCTCGCAAGAACCTTCCAGCAGCCTAAGTTATCTAGAAACTAGGGTTGTAGAGCCAATGATTGAGAGCCTTCACTCGCCGCATATCGCGCGAGTGAAGGCTCTTATTGGTTCTAAAGGGGCGAAAGAGCGCCGCGAACAAGGACTCTTTGTAGCAGAGGGCGTGCAATGTGCGCGAGAGGCACTTACTTCTGCTGGCGGTCCAGAAATCAAAATTCTTTATGCAACAGAGCAAGGACTCTCAAAGATTGCAGAACTCGACTTAGGCGCTGTTGAAATTGTTGAGGTCTCCGAGCCTGTTCTTAAGGCGATGTCCGATACCGTCTCACCACAAGGTCTCATCTCACTTTGTTATACCCCGGAGAACAGTATTTCCGAGCTCACACTTACGGGCAGCTCTACTGTTATCTATCTCCATGAGATCCAAGATCCTGGAAATGCCGGAACGATTCTTCGCACCGCAGATGCAATGGGAATCACTGCTGTAGTTACTTCTCCTGATTCGGTAGATATGTATTCACCAAAAGTGGTTCGATCCACTGCCGGATCATTGTGGAATATCCCGGTCTATGAGGGTGTTACTTTCCAGGCGCTAGCTTCGATCTTTCCCGACACCCAAAAAATTCTCCTTTCATCTCACGCATCGACATCAATACTGGATTTGAAGATTACTGGGGATTGCATTGCAGTCTTTGGAAATGAAGCAAGGGGAGTAGATGCAGCGGCCCTTGGCGCGGCTGTGACGGA
Organism: uncultured Actinomycetes bacterium; assembly: GCA_903920065.1. Taxonomy (GTDB): domain Bacteria; phylum Actinomycetota; class Actinomycetes; order Nanopelagicales; family Nanopelagicaceae; genus Planktophila. The sequence continues at coordinate 7,752 of CAIXKQ010000170.1, read as the reverse complement.
AGTGACTATTCCGATGGCCGGCAATGCCGAGAGCCTTAATTTATCGGCAGCGGCATCAATCGTTATGTTCACCCTTTCGGCAAAGGTCGCAGGATAGAATCACGCCCATGAATCTGGCAGATGTAGCATCGTGGATAAGCGATGCGCAGAGCGCCTTTTCCGCCGCCGCAGATTTAGATCAACTCAAATCAGCTCGCCTTGCGCACACTGGCGATAAGTCACCAGTAGCACTTGCTAGCAGAGCGCTCGGCACGCTCTCAGCCGATCAGAAAGCCTCGGTCGGAAAGCTTATTGGTGAAGCAAAAGCCGAGATTGCCAAAGCGTTAGCGCAACAGACTGCAAAACTTGAGCAGGAGCGCGATTCAAAGGTTTTACTTGAAGAAATTGTCGATATCACTTTGCCAGTGCGACGATCACACCGCGGGGGACTACATCCCATCTCAATCATTAAAAATGAAATCTCAGATTTCTTTATCGAGCAAGGTTTCTCAGTTGAAGAAGGGCCAGAACTTGAATCGGGTTGGCTTAACTTTGATGCCCTGAATATTCCGGCTGATCATCCTGCGCGCACAATGCAAGACACTTTCTTTATTGAGCCAATCGAGTCAGGGCTAGTTCTTCGCACGCACACATCACCCGTGCAGATTCGCACGATGTTGGCCCAAGAACCTCCCATCTATGTGATCTGCCCAGGCCGCACCTTTCGTGCTGATGAACTCGATGCTACTCACAGCCCAGTTTTCCACCAGGTTGAAGGCCTCGTAGTTGATAAGGGAATCACGATGGCCCACCTGAAAGGCACCCTTGATAACTTTGCCCGACACATGTTCGGTCCCGATGTCACAACACGTTTGCGTCCGTCATTCTTTCCATTTACTGAGCCAAGTGCGGAAGTAGATATTTTCTTTAACAATCGATGGATCGAATGGGGTGGTTGCGGAATGGTCAACCCTAAGGTTCTTGAAACGTGCGGCATTGATACAGATGTCTACACCGGTTTCGCATTTGGAATGGGCCTAGAGCGCACCCTGATGGTTCGACATGGAATCACCGATATGCACGATATTGTCGAAGGTGACTTGAGATTTACTCGCCAGTTTGGAGTAGGACTCTAAATGCGCGCACCGCTATCGTGGATTAAGGAATTTGTAGATATCCCTGCCTCCATTACCGCAGAACAGATCTCTGATGCCCTGATCCGCGTTGGTTTTGAAGTAGAAGAGATTATTCATCAGGGCGCCGACCTTACGGGCCCCTTGGTATTTGCCAAGGTATTAAGCATTGAAGAGATTACCGAGTTTAAGAAAGCCATTCGATATGTGGGCCTTGATTGTGGTGAGAAGCAGACCCGCTACGTCATATGTGGGGCAACGAATTTTGCGGTCGGGGATTTGGTAGTTGCAGCACTTCCAGGAGCGGTATTGCCAGGAGATTTCACAATCGGCGCTCGTGAAACATACGGCAAAGTTTCCAACGGAATGATCTGCTCGGCTCGCGAGCTAGGTATAGGAGATGACCACTCCGGAATCATGACATTTACAGAAGGCTCGGTAGCAGTCGGGGCAGATGCGATTGAAGCTCTCTTAATCAATGATGTCATCTTCGATGTTGCCGTCAATCCAGATCGTGGCTATGCCTTAAGTATTCGCGGCATTGCGCGAGAAGTTGCTGGTTCACTAGGTCTTAAATTCACCGATCCAGTCGATGCTCTGCGCGCGCTTGAATTTAGCGAGACTGGAAAAGGAGTGAGCGCAAAGATTGCTGATCCCGCAACTGCTTCCGTCTTTTACTTACGCACTCTTTCACACTTTGATCCCAAAGCCAGAACACCAATCTGGATGCGCAGAAGAATTGAAAAGATGGGCATGCGTTCCATATCACTCGTCGTAGATGTCACGAACTATGTGATGCTGGAATTAGGACAACCGCTTCACGCCTTCGATAAATCAAAGATTAAAGGTGGGCTCACCATTAAGCGCGCTGGCAAGGCACAACCGTTTACGACTCTCGATGGACAGGTGCGCCAATTAGATCCCGATGACCTGATGGTCTGCGATGACGAGCAGCCGTTAGCGCTGGCCGGAACAATGGGTGGAGCGTTTTCAGAGATTTCAGAGACCACTACCGAGATAGCACTAGAAGCTGTTCGATTTGATCCAACTTGTGTGGCTAAGAATTCACGTCGTCACAAACTTTCTTCGGAGGCTTCACGTCGTTTGGAGCGAAGCGTGGATCCATCACTGGCTCAATACGCTTCGGCTCGCTTCGTCCAGCTATTGACTGAAAATAGTCCAGCTCAACATGTGGCTACTGTGGTTGCAGGTAAGCCCGAATTTAGCCCGATGGTGAAGGTCGATCCGGCATATATCTCTCGCATTATGGGCGTGGATGTGGCCCCGGCTGAGATTGTGAAGATTCTTCGCACCATTGGGTGTGAAGTAGATGAGAAGACCTTTGAAGTCAATCCTCCTACATGGCGTGCTGACTTGCTTAGCCAAGCAGACTTCACCGAAGAAGTCGCTCGAATGATTGGCTATGACAAGATCCCATCGATTCTGCCACCTAGACCAAAGCATGCATCACTGACTCATTCCCAGAAGCGTCGGCGTGCAGTCTCCACAATGCTTGCCAGTCGGGGCTTTGCCGAAGTTCAAACTTTTCCTTTTACCAACCGAGAGACTATTGATGCATTGGGCTTCTTGGGTGAGCGAGCATCCACCTATCGCATTGCAAATCCGATGTCAGAAGAATTTCCGCTGATGCGAGTGCACTTAGTGCCAGGGCTACTGGAAGTTGCTCAACGAAATATCAGCAGAGGTGCAAAGGATTTTGCAATTTTTGAGATGGGATCAATTTTCCGTAGTTCCCAGAAGTTGGTGCCAATGGTTTCACCAGCACTGGGAAAGAAACCAAAGAAGGAAGAGATCGAAGCAATTTTCGCTAGCTTGCCAACTCAGCCTTTCCACGTTGCCGGGCTTCTAGTAGGAAAAGTAGAGAACGAAGATTGGCAAGGAAAGGCTCGTAGCTACACCTGGCAGGATGCTATCGCCTACGCCCAAGAAGTTTTACAGTTATGTAATCTCACCTGGACAGTCAAGCGATCAAATATTGCGCCTTGGCACCCAGGCCGGTGTGCCGAATTGCTCGTCGATGGAAAACCGGTGGCGCATGCGGGTGAACTTCATCCACGAATTGTTGAGATGTATGGATTACCTGAGCGGTCAGCCGCCTTTGCGGTGGCACTCAATGCCCTGCCCGATTCACCTTTGGTTCATCCAACGACGGTGGGAACAATGCCTGCTGCGTTGCAAGATGTTGCACTCATCGTTGAGGCATCAGTGAGCGCTTCTGATGTTGAAGCGGCGCTGCGGGCAGGTGCTGGTGAGCTGCTTGAGTCGATTTCGCTTTTCGATCGTTATAACAAGTTAGCCGATGGCAAAATCTCCTTGGCCTTCTCCTTAGTATTTCGAGCCACAGATCGCACCCTCACAGGAGCCGAGGTGAGCGCGCTGCGCGATTCAGCTGTGAAATCAGCGGAGAAAGCCACTGGGGCTATCTTGCGTACTGCATAATTATGCAGAGCCATGCATAACTATGCTATGATGAGATTATGAAAATAGGGATTATCGGCGGCAGTGGGTACGCAGGAGGAGAACTCTTGCGGCTACTAGCTGCTCATCCACATTTTCAGGTAGCCGCTGTTGCAGCTCATTCCAATGCGGGGGAGTCGATTACTTCTATCCACCCGCAGCTGACAAGTTATGGCAATAAGAAATTCATTGCCTTCACTGCCGAAGCTTTTACCGATTGCAAACTGATCTTTCTTGCGCTGCCTCACGGAGAATCGGCGAAGATAATTTCGCAACTCCCTAAGGGAGCAAAGATTGTTGATTTAGGTGCTGATTACAGATTAAGCGATGCCCAGCAGTGGGAGAAGTATTACGGTGGCACACACGCCGGCACCTGGTGCTATGGACTAGCAGATATCGCGCAGTACAAGAGCGCAATCGCACAATCGCAATATGTTGCAAACCCAGGGTGTTACGCGACAGCTATCGCACTGGGAGCTGCACCGGCTTCTAGTATCGCTGACCTCTCTGATTGCGTGGTCGTGGCTGCATCAGGAACGACGGGCGCTGGCAGAAATGCAAAAGTGAATCTGCTAGCAAGTGAAGTATCTGGATCACTGACTTCTTATAAATTCGGCGGAAGCCATCAGCACACTCCGGAAATTGAAGAGAGCCTAAGCAAGATATCTGGTCAAGAGGTGAAGATTTCATTTACACCAGTTCTGGCGCCTATGCCAAGAGGAATCCTGGCAACTATTACAGCCAAATTGACCAAAGAGATGAGCTCGGAAGCGGCGCATAAAATATATAGCGACTATTACGCGGATTCAGCATTCGTATCAGTACTTGAATTTGGAGTCATGCCAAAGACTTCAGCCGTTCTTGGCTCTAATAGAGTGCAGTTGCAGGTTGCAGTCGATGCCCACACTTCCAGACTTGTTGTGTCAGTTGCGATAGATAATTTGGGCAAAGGTGCCGCAGGACAAGCGATCCAAAACGCCAACATCATGTGTGGCTTGCCAGAGAGCGCAGGATTAGCGTTCGATGGAGTTGGAGCGTGATTGTCGTGAAGTTTGGCGGGCATGCGATGTCTGACTCACACGGTGAGTTCGCGCAAGCGATTGCAGATGCCATCTCGCAAGGTGTTGAAATCGTGATTGTGCATGGGGGCGGGCCTCAAATAGGGGCGGCACTTGAATCAGCCGGGATTACAACAGAATTTATTGGCGGATTTCGTGTAACCACCCCTGACGTCTTTGAAATCGTCGAACGAGTTTTAGCAAAAGAAATCGGTCCGGCCGTTGCGCAATCCTTATGTAGCCACGGAATAAAGGCTGTTTCTATCTCTGGTCGAGACTCTGGAACACTTGTGGCAGAGCAACTGCGCACATTAGTTGATGGAACACCTGCTGATTTGGGTCTTGTCGGGACTGTGGTTGAAGTACACCCAGAGGAAATTCAAGAGGTGTTGAATTCGGGGAGCGTTCCGGTAGTTTCACCGGTGGCAACGAATGCCCTTGGTACACATGGCTTTAATGTCAACGCTGACATTGCTGCAGCTGCAATTGCTGGTGCTCTAGCGGCGCAGTGGCTCATCATCATGACCGATGTCGAAGGTATCTATCGGAATTGGCCGGATAAGGATTCGCTGATCTCAGAAATATCTGTTGCAGAGTTGCAATCGATTAAATCTACATTCGCTGATGGAATGGCGCCCAAGGTGCAATCATGCCTGGATGCCATTGATGCGGGTGCACATGCGGTGCGAATTATTGATGGCAGAAATCCGGCGGCGCTTAAGAGTGCGTTGCTTGGAGTTGGTGGAACGCTGGTGGTGGCATGAAACGTTGGCTTAATTCACTTCAGGATAATTATGGGACGCCTTCTATTGAGCTGGTTTCTGGAAAGGGTTCTTATGTCAAAGATGCCGAAGGTAATCAATACTTAGATTTCTTGGCGGGCATCGCAACTAACGTATTGGGCCATGCCCATCCTGGGATTGTAAAAGCTGTCACCAAGCAGATTTCTACATTGGGTCATGTCAGTAATTTTTATGCTCACCCTAATGTTCTGCAATTGGCCGAGAAGTTACAAAAGCTCACAGGAGATAAATCAGCGCGTGTCTTCTTTTGCAATTCTGGTGCGGAAGCGAACGAGGCGGCGCTTAAGTTAAGTCGTCGCACGGGTAGAACCGGCATTGTTGCCACCAAGGAATCTTTCCACGGTAGAACGATGGGCGCGTTATCTCTTACCGGTCAGCCATCTAAGCGCGATCCATTTAAGCCACTGCTTCGGGGTATCTCCCACGTTGCCTTCGGTGATTCACGTGCTATGAAGCGGAAGATTAGTAAGAAAACGGCCATGGTAATTATCGAACCGATCATGGGCGAAGCCGGTGTCATCGTTCCGCCTGCCGATTACTTACAAGATGTTCGTAGATATTGTGATGAGAGCGGCGCCCTACTCGTCCTTGACTGCGTGCAGACAGGGATGGGTCGTACCGGTGACTGGTTTGGCTATGAATATTCAGGCATAAGGCCGGATGTGATTACGTTGGCTAAAGGTTTAGGGGGAGGACTCCCACTTGGAGCAATGATCGCACTTGGCCCCGCCTCACATCTTTTCAAGGTTGGTGATCATGGTTCAACATTCGGCGGGAATCCGATTGCAACAGCTGCAGCACTTGCTGTGATTTCCGCAATCGAGAATGAGAAGATTTTTACTCACGTTAATGAAGTAGGTTCCTATCTTTTTGGTGAGCTTGCGCTTGTCCCTGGAGTCACCGAGGTGAGGGGGGCTGGATTACTGATTGGACTCACCCTGGATCAGGGATGTGCGAAGGAACTTGTGAAGAAGTGCCAGGAACTGGGGCTACTGATTAATGCACCGAGTGAATCTATTGTCAGAATCGCACCAGCACTGAATGTTTCATTGCGTGATGCAAAGAAGTTTGTCGCAATCTTTACTGCAGCCCTTGCGCAGGTGCGTCATGGCTAGTGTGAGCGCACGTAGGGCGAAGGCGATTTCACTGATTAAGGGCGGTCTCATTCATTCCCAATCTGATCTGGTGAAAGAGCTGAAAAAGGCTGGCTTTGCAGTGACGCAAGCTACCGCCAGCCGCGACTTGGAAGAGATAGGTGCGGTTCGAGGCAGATCTGCTTCAGGGGATTCGCTCTACACAATAAACACTTCCGGTGAGGAATCGCTCTCGCGTTCTATGCCACTTCCTTCGGAGCTGATTCTCTCGGTCGAATCCAGTGGAAATCTAGCGGTCATTCATACTCCACCCGGGGGAGCGCAGTTGCTTGCAAGTTCACTCGATCACTCTGGAATATCTTCCATTATTGGAACAATCGCAGGTGACGACACGGTCTTAGTTGTCGCTAGAAAAGCAAGCGGCGGGGCGCAACTAGCGAAAGAATTACTCTCATACGGGCAAGTTAAGAAGGTTAGAGGGAGAAAATAATGGCGCTGTGGGGCGGAAGGTTTTCGCAGTCTCCGACGGAGGCTGTCTTTGCGCTCTCACAAAGTGTGCAATTTGATTGGCGTTTAGCTCCTTATGACCTTCGCTCCTCACTTGCCCATCTTGCGGTGCTAGAAAGTAATGGCCTGCTTGATAAGAAGGTGGCTACCGCAATCCGAAAGGCGTTAGAAGAGCTGGTCGAAGAAGTTGCTTCCGGAAAGTTCACCTATCTCGCAACTGATGAAGATGTCCATAGCGCTCTAGAACGCGGTCTTACCGAAAAACTCGGTGAAATCGGTGGGGCTCTTCGCGCCGGTAGATCTCGTAATGATCAGGTAGCTACAGATCTGCGACTCTATGCAATCGATGCGATGATTTCGATCGCGCTATCAATAACCGAACTGCAAGGTGCGCTGATTGCAAAAGCAACCGAATACTCAGATGCTCCGGCTCCTGGATTTACTCACCTGCAACATGCACAGCCCGTGCTCTTTGGACATGAGCTAGCAAAACACGTGCATGCATTTGGACGAGATCTAGATCGTATTCAGGATTGGCTTACTCGCACATCTGTCAGCCCCCTTGGCTCAGGTGCGCTATCTGGGTCATCCTTGCCGTTAGCACCAGAGGTCACTGCGAAAGCACTTGGTTTTACATCAAGTGCTGCCAATTCAATTGATGCCGTATCTGATCGTGATTTTGTTGCCGAAGCGCTATTTA